>CAZCRQ010000001.1:0-30664 GCA_964501095.1 uncultured bacterium
CTCGCATGAACTGAGATATATCCCATCAAATCATCTGACATGGATTACTAACAGCTCATGTCAGAAGAATCGCTTAGTTTCCATCGTAGCACGGGCGTCCCGCCCGTGACATGGACATCCCGCCCGTAGCACAGGCGTCCCGCCCGTGACATGGACATCCCGCCCGTAGCACGGGCGTCCCGCCCGTGACATGGACGAGACGTCCATGCTACGGAGATCACGCTGCATATTTATACTGCAAATGATACAACCGGTGATAGATGCCGTGCAGCGCTAGAAGTTCCTTGTGAGTGCCGGTTTCGCAGATTTTCCCCTTGTGCATAACGAGGATTAGGTCTGCTTTCTGGATCGTCGCCAACCGGTGGGCGATGATGATCGAGGTGCGACCTTGCAATAATTTCTGCATGGCGTCCTGAATAAGCGCTTCCGTCCCCGGATCGACAGAACTGGTGGCTTCATCCAGAACAAGTATCCGAGGTTTACGTATCAACGCTCGGGCGAAGGAGAGGAGTTGACGCTGCCCGGTCGAAAGTGTCGATCCGCGTTCAGTCAAAACCTCGTCATAACCATGCGGGAGAGCCCGGATAAATTGATCCGCATGGACAGTCTTGGCGGCTCTCTCCAATTCTTCAACGTTGAAATCATCGCCCAAGGTGATATTCTCCCGCACCGATCCGCTAAAAAGGAAGATGTCCTGATTGACATAGCAGATATTTTGTAAGAGTTCATTCTGTTTCTGCTGACGGACATCGATGCCGTTTACCAACACCTGCCCGGAATCCACTTCGTAAAACCTGCCGATCAAATTGGCGATGGTGCTCTTTCCCGCGCCGGTCGCCCCGACTATCGCTACCATTTGCCCCGGCTTGACTTGGAACGAAATTCCATGTAGAACTTCGTCTGTTTTACTATAACTGAAACGAACATCCCTGAACTCGACAGAACCGCCTCCATCCCGCGAAGGTTGAGGTTGAAGTTGAGGTTGAACCGGATCATTCAATAAGGGTTTAGTATCCAGCAGGTCAAACACTCTTTCTGCCGACGCCATCGAGGCTTGAAAGACATTATATTTCTCCGCGATGTCACGAATCGGGCGGAAAAACCGTTCGCCATACTGGAAAAACGCAACCAACGCTCCCAGAGTCAAGGCTTCATCGAGTATCAAGTATCCCCCGCGCACCAGGATGAGAGCCACAGACAGCGCATTGACCAATTCTACCAGAGGAAAGAAAATGCTGAACAGGGCAACTGTTTTCAAATGTGATTTTCGAGCGTCGTTGTTGGTTTCGGCGAACTTTTTGTCGGCATAGTCTTCTCGGTTGAACAATTGAATGATCCGCATCCCGGACAGGTGTTCCTGCAGAAAAGAGTTGATCGCAGCGATACGGATGCGAACCTCACGAAAGACATCACGCAGCCGAGTCCGGAAAAACATGCTGACTGCCAACAGCAATGGGACGACAGTAAATGCCACCAATGCCAATTTCGCATTCAACATCAACATCGCGGCGATGATCCAGATCAAGGTGATCAAATCGCCGAAGAGCAAGACAATCCCGCTGGAGAAAATCTCGTTCAAGGTCTCGATATCACTGGTCGTCCGCGTTACCAGACGTCCAACCGGATTTCGGTCGAAAAATGAGACCGAAAGTCGATGGAGATGATTAAAGAGTTCGCGTCGCAGATCATACATCACCCTTTCCCCGACCCATCCGGTGAGCACCGCCTGCCCAATCTTCGAGAACGTGATCGTTGACGAAAGGATGATATATAGAAAAACAATTCGCACCAAACCGGAGAAATCACCTTTGAGGATGTGTTGATCGATCGCCAGCTTGGTCAGATAGGGACCTATCTGCTCCAAACCAGCGACCAGGAGTAATAAAACGACACAGATCGACACTTTGAATCTGTATGGCTTCAAGTATTTAATCAGACGTGTGACGAGATGGCGTTCGAATGTTTTCGTCAGTGTCGCCTCTTCGTGAATCGAAGCGCCGTTCATGCGACATCCTCCAATTCACGAGCTAGTCTTTCACGATAAAACAAGTCTGCATATTCACCATTCAATTTCAATAGTGTTTCGTGCCGACCACGTTCGACAACAGCGCTATCTTTCATCACCAGGATTTCATCCGCATCGCGAACAGTGGAAGCCCTGTTGCTGACAAGAATTGCGCTTCTATCTTTAAGGTAATGCTTTAAGTTTGCCAGGATGGCTGATTCAGTAACGGCGTCCACGGCGCTCAGGGGATCATCGAGGAGAATCAACGGCGGCTTGCGGATCACCGCCCGGGCAATCGCCACACGCTGCTTTTGTCCACCGGAAAGTGTAATCCCCCGCTCACCCACCTCAGTCTGCAAGCCAGCGGGAAAGTCTTTCAAATCCTGAACCAGCCGGCTCACTTCAACCGCCTCATTGATTTCCGCCTGTGTATAACAGGTCTCCCCCAGTGTGATATTTTCAAGGATACTCGTGCTGAAGAGCAGGGCGTCTTGCGGAACAACTCCAAGATTGGCGCGCCATAATTCCACCGGAATATCGGAGACGCTTATACCATCTATAAAAATCTGTCCTTTATATCCTTCATAGAATCGGGAAATCAGTGCGATAATGCTGCTTTTCCCGCATCCCACCTTACCGACGATACCCAGCGTTTTCCCCGCGGGGAGATCGAATGAGATCGAAGTCAAAGCATTTCGTTCAGACTTCGGATAAGCGAACGAGACATCCTGGAATGTAATTCTTCCGGAAAGAGGAATTGCACGCGACGTTTTTATTATCGTTCGCGCTTCAGGTTTACGGTCGAGCAGGGCATTGATCCGAATCAGAGATGCGCTGCCGCGTTGGAAGAGATTCACCACCCATCCGACTGAGATCATGGGCCAAGTAAGGATCATCAGGTAACTGGTAAAAGCGACAAAATCGCCGATCAATAGGACGCCATCGATGATCAGCTTCCCTCCCATTAAGAGTATCCCCGCTATTGCGCCGCCGAAGATCATCATGATCAAGGGGATGAAGATGCTGTCCTGGATGATCAGGTAGATGCTGCGTTTCATATAATTCAGGCTGCCGCGGTCGAATCTCATTTTCTGAAACGCTTGTTGACGGAAGGCTTTGATCACGCGAATTCCGGCGAAGTTCTCCTGGGCGATTGACGAGATGTCCGAAAAGGCTTCCTGGGTGCGAGTCGACGCCACATGGATGCGTTCTCCCAAGTGATACACGACGAAGGAGACAATCGGAAAGACAAATGCCACAAACAAGGTTAATTTCACACTGATCATCAGCATCAGCGTAATCCCGAAAATCAGCCCGAACACCGTATTGACCAAATACATCAATGCCGGACCGACGACCATTCTCACCTGCTCGACATCGGAGGTGGAGCGGGTCATCAGGTCGCCGATTCGGGAATGATCATAGAACGATGGTTCAAGTTTGCTCAGGTGTCGAAAAATCGACTGGCGGAGGTCATATTCGATATGACGGCTGACTGTAATCAGGGTGCGACGCATTAAAAAACGGAAGATTCCCGACCCGATCGCCACCCCAATAATGAGTGCAGCGTATTTCCAGAGCTGGAGATAAGTGATGGATGCGGACAGCCCGTTGATGGCAAGGCGCAGAACCCAGGGAGAAGCGGCTTGAAAGGCATTCGCGATCAGAATAAAAATTAAACCGATGATCACATGCTGCTTATAAGGGCGAAAATAGGGAATGATTCGTTTGATGAAATTCAACGTATTTCCGGGCTTCTTTTCTTATTGTTTTCGGTGAATCTGAATGAATAATGTCATTATGACTAAGATTGTATTACTATACCCAGAAGCGCAAGCAATGGAGATAAAATCGGGAGTTTCCTTAAAATGTCATTCCCGCTTGAAATTCCTGGATTCCCGCTTTCGCGGGAATGACACCTCAGGAGACTTCCCTACATTTTCGGACAGCCTGATATTCTCGGACAGCCTGTACCGCTGGTCTTTCTTGAAGGATTGGCTGAGAGGCTGTATATTTGTTGCGGTTGCAGAAACAGGATATTAAAGTGCCGACGATATTCTTCAAATGGTTTAGAACTCTTTACGGTCTCCTGGCAGTGTCGATGACACTGGGAGTTTTTTGCATTCGCAAGCGAAAACTGCGCATTCCGGAATCGGAACTCCCCACCGTCGCGGTAATTATAGCCTGTCGAAATGAAGCGAAAAACCTTCCCGAACTACTTGCTTCCCTCGCAGTTCAGGATTATCCGGCGAATAAAGTGTCATTTTGGATTGTCGACGACGAATCTACCGATCAGAGCGCTCAAATCGTTTCGCAGATGGCGCAGCGTGACTCTAGGTTTCAGGCGATCCGCAGCGATCCCTCTTTCAGCATTCCAAGTCCGAAAAAACGTGCGCTGCACCAGGCAATTCAACTGACAGATGCGGAATGGATAGTCACCACCGATGCCGATTGCACCCCTCCTTCCGGATGGCTGAAATCGCTGATGAATTATACTCGTCCCGAAATCGGCGTGATCGTGGGATATTCGCCCTTGAAGGGAGCGAAGGATCCGATACAATGGTTGATTGTTGGGGAATCCTGGTCAGCGGCGGCATTGGCGGCGGCGGGGATCGGTCTCGGCTTCCCTTTCAACGCCGTCGGCAGGAATTTCGCCTTTAGAAGACAAATCTTCCACGATGTCGAGGGGTATGGCAGAGATGCTCTCCTGGCATCCGGCGATGACGATCTCTTCATGCAGCGAGTGGTCTCGCGCACCGATTGGCGGGTCGCCTTTGCCGATGATCCACATTCTTATGTCCCCGCGAAAGTCCCCCAGAGAAGAGAGAGCATCGAGGCGAAGATACGTCATATATCCGTCGGAACCCATTACGCACCGGGATGGGTGCTGATTGGCACGATCGGAAGCGTCCTCTTCATGGGATTGGCGCTTTATACAGTACTGAGTTGGCTGGGCTTGGCGGATCGGAGAACGGCAAAAAAAGCCTGGGGTTGGAAGTGGCTGTTTGATTTAGGGATGATGTTCGCCGCCTTGAGAATTATTCCGGATGCCCCGCGAGCACTGACAGCTCTAGCAACTATGACAATCGCACCCTTCGCCTTTTGGTACTTATGGTATAAAGCGCTCTTTGGAACGGTTGTCTGGAAGGGTAGGACGTTTAGAAGAGGCAGGGCGATATTGTGAAATCCCCGAAGATCAAATGGATCGTTCTTTTAGTGAAGGCGATTGTCTCGGTTGGATTGCTGATCATCCTCATCCGGTATATTCAACCCGCACGTCTTCAGGCAACGTTGCGAGAGGCGAAATTCATCTACCTGATTTTCGCCGGATTGCTGATGCCATTTAATTTGCTGGCGCAAGTCCTGCGCTGGAGGTTGCTAGCCTCGACTGAAGTTAGCAATATCCCGCTCTCACGTTACTGGTTCAGCCTTCTCGGCGGTTTCACCTTCGGTCTCATCACTCCTGGGAGGATGGGCGAAATCGGACGGGTGTTTTTATTGAAAGCGCCCTCAAGATTACGTCTCGCCGGACTGCATATCATGGACAAGCTGTTTTTCGTCGGAGCAGTTGCCCTGCTGGGACCGCTGATGCTTTTCCTGATGCCGGGATTCAGCCAGAATCTACCAGGGAATCTTAGAATCGGGATCGGTGTGATTGTCTCGCTTCTTCCCCTTCTCTACTTCTACCTCGCTTTCGATCTTCGACCGTTGAAGAGTTTATTGTTGGGTGTCCAGCTCACTTTCCCCGCCAAACCTCGCATCCTGGAACTTTTACGCGCCTTTGAGGGATTGAAATCGCGCCATTGCCTGGGAGCGGTCGGATTGACCACAATCCAATTTCTTATCGTCTTGACGCAGTTTCAATTGACGACTCTCGCATTTCAACCGGTGAAATGGATTTACGCCGCACATACTTATTGGGCAGTGCTTTTTGTTAAAACCATCCTGCCGATCTCGCTGGGATCGCTGGGGATCGGTGAATGGGCGTCAGTATCATTCTACCAGCATTATGGCATTGCGGAGCAAAATGCATTCAGCGCCTCCCTCCTGCTCTTCGGGATGAATGTCCTCCTGCCAGGTTTATTGGGATTGATCGCGATACTGCATGCGCGAACAAACGCCATAGTTCAAACAATAGCTTCCGAATCCGAGGAAGCGGCATGATCATCTTTCTCTTCGCCGCTTGGTGCACTGGGCTGATCTACCTGGTTTTCCTGATCATTGTCCTTGTCGGTTTGAGAAAGATGCCAGATTCCCGTTTCGAGGAAGATGACGCGAAATTGCCGACAGTTTCAATTGTAGTTGCCGCCCGCGATGAAGAGACACGAATCAGACGTCTGCTCGACAGCTTGGAGGCGCAGGATTATCCCAGGGAAAAATTTGAGGTTATCGTGGTGGATGATCGCAGCCGGGATAATACCTCGGATTTAGTAAAAAGTCGCCGCGGCAAAGGTGTGAAATTTCAGGTGTTACGCATTCGTGAGGGTGAAACTCCGACTGGACGTTCGCCAAAAAAATACGCCCTTTCACGCGGGATCGCTCAAGCGTCGGGCGAGATCATTGTGACCACGGACGCCGATTGCTGGATGGGTTCGCGTTGGCTGCGCGCGCTGGTTTCACCGTTTATAGATTCCAAGGTTCAGGGCGCTACCGGGGTGAGTCGTTTCGTTCGACCGCCTGGTTCACCTCGACCTTGGTGGTCGGAATTCGAGAGCCTGGAACATTTCTCTTATTCCGTCGCGGCGGCGGGATTTATCGGCGCCGGGCAGGTCTTCAACGCGCACGGCAGTAATCTCGCTATCAGGAAGAATGTCTATGATCGCATCGGCGGGTACCGCAGCAACGAACGAGTCGCATCCGGTGATGATGTGTTTCTGCTCCAGGATGTGGCGGAACATGGCGGGAAAGTCGTTTTCATCAACCGAAAGGAGGGTTTTGTCTACAGTCAGCCGGTGGATACCTTACGGGAATGGGTAAATCAGCGGGCGCGATGGAGTTCCAAGGGTTTCTATTATCCGCCTTTCCTTCGACTGCTGGTGGTCGGCACTTTCGCTTTCTATGCGACGATTCTAGCGTCTTTCGCTCTTCTCTTACTCGGTAGAGTCAAGGCGAGAATTCCGTTATTCCTTCTTATCGGTAAATTGCTGGCGGAATCTTTGATCATGCAGCTTGGCGCGCGACGTTTTGATGAACCGGTTCCTCTCGGGAAGTTTCTTCTCACACAAATTCTGCATCCACCGGCGATTTTATTCGCCGGCATTCGCGGACAGTTTTTCTCCTTTACTTGGAAGGGACAGCGATTCAGTGGAATGAATGGCATCCTTGGGCTGTTCTGTAGCACCTTGCTTTAGCAAGGGTGTACGAAACGATACAATTTGCTCAGCACGCTTCAGCGTGCTTCTGAATATCTATATACTGTTTCTTTTGCAACTAGATACTAGTAGTGACAAATTCTGTTTTTAGAAGGAATCATGAATTTCAGAGTAAATCGCACACCACTTTTCCTGGAATCTCTCTTTCCTTCGATCATTTGGGGAGGTGCAGACCGACAGAATGGGGCGATCTATCTCACCTTCGATGATGGACCTGATCCTCTGACTACACCCTTAATCCTGGATTTTTTAAACGCCAATCGCATTCCCGCTGCCTTTTTCTTTCGTGGAGATCGAATAGAAGCGCATCACGACCTAATGAGTCAGTTGGATTTCCGGCTTCACCTCATCGGTTATCACGGATTTACCCATCGCGCCTGGTGTTTTTTATCAAAGAATCAGCGTGAAAAGGAGATGAATCCATTTTCCCACGAGGAGTCAATTTTAACTGAAACCTACCGTAATCAGAATCACCCTCTTCTCCTCCGCCCACCTTATGGCAGATTTACCTTGACCACACTTCGACAGATAAAGATGCTTAAAGGTCGTCTGGTTCTCTGGAGGCTGGTTCTGAATGATTGGCTTTCTGGAAAGATCGAAGACCAAATTGCAGATGACTTTATCTCGCAGGTTTGTCCGGGAGATATTGTCGTGTTTCACGATGGAGGGAAAAACGGGCATCTTCTTCAGAGAGTATTGGAAAAGTCGATTCCCTGCTTACTTCAATCGGGACTTCATTTTGGAAGTCTAGCTGAATTGTGCGGACAATAGTCAAAGATGCTTCCCCTGACTCTGCAAACCTTCTACCCCTTACTCATCGGCGGTGTAATTTTTCTTGTGTTGCTGTCGATCTCCCTGGGTACAACCTGGAAATGGAAGAGGGTCAAGAACTTGCCTCAAGTGACGGTGGTAGTCTGTGCTCGTGACGAAGAAGAGACCATCTTTGACTGCATGATGTCCCTGGCGACTCAAGACTATCCTGTCGACCTATATCGTGTGTTGTTGGTAGACCATCTCTCGAAGGATCGAACCGGAGAGTTGATGGATAAATTTATCGAATCCGCTCCAATCAATGCTGAAGTAAATCATATTACTAAACCGGACTCGTTATATGTCGGGAAAATTCAAGGTTTGATGGCTGCCTTGGATCAGGTAAAAAGCGAGATCGTTCTTTTGACCGATGCGGATTGTATCGTGCCGGAAAGTTGGATCCGTACGATTGTTTCCTACTTCAGCAATGATGTCGTGGCAGTAGGCGGATTGGTCGCTACAGGTGAAGATGGAATAGAACCGACACGTGTGACACGATTACAGAATGTCGATCACCGTTATTACTTGGGGATTCAAGCGGGATTGGCGGGGATTGCCGGCTGGCTCTATAACCTGAAACCTTTTCGTGGATCAAAACGCCCTATATATCGTCCGGCATTTTGCAGCGGTAACAACCTAGCGTTTCGACTAGCGGCATATAAAGAGGTCGGTGGATTCCGTGCGGTTGGTCCATCGCTGGTGGAAGATCATGCCCTGATAAAGAAAATGTTGCGAGCTACCGGAAAGCGGATCGTCATCACTCTGGATCCGGAAGCGAGGGTGCAGACAATCCCTCAAACCAGCTATCGTGGATTATGGCATCAGAAAAGAAGATGGGGCGAGGCGATGCGAAAAGTCAGTTTGTTGGATTATACAATGTATCTCTTTGTTTTTTCTTCAAAAATTCTTCTTCCCTGGCTGCTATTGTTTCATCCCATGGCAAGCTTCAGCGCGCTGGTTTTGGTGGCGATCGGGTCGTTCATGGTTATTCAGACCGTGAGTTCCAAAACAAGCGATCATATCCAATGGCGCGATATTCTGTTCCACGAGATTTATCAGGTGCTCTTGAACCACTCATTACTGATCGCAGTTTTAATCGGATCGCCGGTCTTCTGGAAAGGACAGCGTTATGGACGAGGTTCTTCCCCGACCGGTCGAGAGCGAAACAAACCTTCGGCTTGCTCTTAAATTCACAAGAGGATTATATTTTTACTGGAATTTGCTACTTTAAACTAATCGACACAGAGTACACACCATGAGTCTTCTGGATAAAGCCATTGTCGCCGTGCTGCCGATGGCGCCCAAATCGTTGATCCGCCACTTTGCCAATTCTTACATCGCCGGAGAACGGCTAACCGATGCCGTCCAGACCGTGAAACAGCTCAATCGTCAGGGAATTAGGGCGACGATAGATGTATTGGGTGAATCTGCGGTCACCGCCGAACAGACCAAAGCGCCGGTAAAAAAATACCTACAGGTGCTGGATACGATAAAAACCGAATGTCTCGAGGCGAACATCTCGATGAAACCCACCCAGATGGGTCTTTCTTTCAATCCCGATCTATGCCTCAAGAATTATCTCACTATCGTTGAAAAGCTGAAGGAAACAGGCAATTTTGTTCGTGTCGATATGGAAGACAGCCCTTATACGACGTTGACCTTCGACCTTTATAAATCTCTGCGTAAGGAATATGATAAGGTAGGCGTTGTCATACAATCCTACCTGCGGCGCAGCTTTAAAGACCTGGAAACCTTCCTGATTCCGGCAAAAGCGAATATCCGACTTTGCAAGGGCATCTATCGGGAACCGCTTCAGATCGCATATAAAGGTTACGATGTAGTTCGGAACAACTATATCCGCTTGTTGGATAAAGCGTTAAAGGCGGGATTGTATGTCGGCATTGCCACGCATGACGAATTACTGGTTTGGGAAGCCTATCGAATCATTGAAGAATTACAACTTGCCCCAGAGCAGTATGAATTTCAAATGTTATTGGGGGTGACGGAGACTCTACGCCACCAGATCGTTCAGGATGGTCATCGAATGCGGGTATATGTTCCCTTCGGCAAAGACTGGTACGCTTATTCGACCCGACGTTTGAAGGAAAATCCCAAGATCGCCGGGTATGTCTTTCGTGATATTATTAAGGGAGCCACGAATAGACACTAATAGACACCAATAGACACTAATAAACACGAATTTATTTCATCGCCTGATATTCTTCATAAATACCTCCCCAGGTGGGGGTATTCGCTGGATATTCACGTATCCATCTCGCCATCACATTCGGTGCCGAACCGAGGGTAAAATCAAATCGATTCTCACCCGGGAGAACATCCACGTCCTGATCCTGGTAGGTGAAATAACCAACTGCACGCACAGTGACATTGTACTGTCCGGAAAATACACCTTCGATGAGATAGGAGCCATCCGCAGTAGTAGTGGCGCCAAATCCGCCGAACTGCACATAAGCACCCTCAATCGGATCGTTGGTCTGGCTATCGGTAACCATACCGACAATTGAAGCGTCAGGAGTCGAATGTAAAATTATAATGGCTAACTGGGCATACGGATAGTTTGCTGGAGTGTTCTGATAAGAGATCTGCAGCCCGATCGTGCCATCGGCATTCTCGATCCCGATGCTCTCATTGGCGATATCGATATTATTGTTGAAGGACTCGTATTGGAAAAGGATGGTATTATCCGGGAAAAGTATGACTTCGGCAGTCAAATACCCTCTGGGAGGCATATTTCTGTATTCTCGAATATCATTGAATTGACATACCCAGCGTCCCAGCGGATCGACACCATATATGATGTTTCCACCCTGGGTTGGATCAAGATCATCCCGGAAAAGACAGATGATGTTATTAGGATCAGCCGGATTCGGAATGTTGCTATTTCTCCAGGCTCCGCTTCCCCCGCCAAACATGATATAACCGTTGGAACAGATAAAGACATGGTCATAATCATTGCCATAAAAATTGAAGTTGAAGGGCAAGGGAAATGGTCCTTGAAAATTATCATCCGGCATGTTGTTGATAATCGTTCCAACTCCTTCCATCTCCACCCATTCATACGTCGGTCCCTGCGCTTCTTCATTGTCAATCCAATAGTAACCAAAGGCATCGGGTCCGCCCTGACGATCCAGCTCATCACGCCGAGGATTGTTGCCACCATGATCCGCTGCTTGTGGTGGAACGTTAGTGCGAATCTGAGCAAAGCGAAAACCGCTGACATAAGGGACATCGATACCATTATCAGCATCGACTTCCACCCAATCCCGCCATTCGATGAACGACAGATGATCGAACCAGGCTTGGGCAGTTCCTGTCGTAGGTCGGCTTTGAGCTAAACGAACATTGACATAGTTTCGATTTCCCTGGAGATTGTCAAAATCGGTGAAAGCTGGTGTCCAGTTATTGGTGCCGCTCAAAGTCAAAGGCGTGGATGTTTCATTTGCATTATTATCATCTCGTCCATTATAAAGCAACACCTGGATTTTGGCTTCATCTGCCTCAACCGTGTACATCCAACCGAGAAAGCTGTGATCATAACTGTTGTTGAGAGCCACTTTTCTTTCAAATTCCGTCGTGTAACTGCCATTGGGAGCGTTAAAAGGGATGTTCAATTTGATACTACGTTCACCTTCGATTGCATGCTCACTATCGTAGAATTCATAGTTGGAATTCAGATTCCAACATTGTGAGCCTTCATCCTCCATGTTAGCCCAGATTAAAATGTCTCGTCCGTAGCGGATTTCCACAGTTCCCCCGGGTGGATCGATCACTTCCACTCGCGTAGGATAACCCTCCCCATCCAATCTGAAGGGACGGGTTCTGTATTCTTCATCGACAAACTCCCACTCGAAAGTACTCTGTGCGGATTCCGAGAGCCGGGCATAAGTTGTATCCCACATCACATGCCCGATTTCTTCGTTAGGCATTCTGACCACCTGGGTGTTCATCAACCAGGAGTAATAAGTGATATAGTCGAGGAGATTTGAAGCGAATCCGCCGCGCGCAATTTGTGGTCGGTTGGCTTCAATCCAGGCAGGGCGGAGAACGGCATTGTCGATGCTGTCCGCTCCGACATGGAGTTCCGCAATCATCGAGTACATGGTCTCATTTTGACTCAGATCGAAGAGGAAATTCCCCAAGGAATGAACGATCAAACGACCGTGATAAATCTCTACACCTTGAATGACATGCGGATGATGGCAGACAACGACACTGGCTCCCATATCGATAGCATAATGCCTTAAAGCGACTTCCCCGGAGTCCGGGTGCAATTCAAACACGACCCAGGGTTCGTCAGGTTCGATTTCGTTAACTGTGACGAGAGAAGATTTCTCTCCGTCCACGGGATAGAGCGAGTATTCGCTTCCGCAGTGTACCTGCGCCATGACGAGGTCGTTGTTTGCCGCTGCGGCAGGGATGGTCTCTTCGATGCCGGTACGGTTCCACATGGCAAAGCCGGGGCGATTACGGGCGGCATCAAGAAACGGAACCGGTCCCCACGGAGGATTCGCCGTGTTGTAATGACCATCACGGTTACACATACAGATTACCGCCAGGCTTTTGCCGCCATAAGAAAGATGGGTCACCTGGCGCGCCTGAATATCGTTATCACCCATACCGCCCCAGAGAATTCCGAAATTATCTAGCGCCTCCATTGTCTCATGCATCCCATCGACGAGATAATCAAAAGTGTGATTATTCGCGATGGAGACAAGATCATAACCCGCATTTCTCAGAGCCTGGGTATGTTGCGGAGCGCCGCGAAAGACAATGCCTTTAGTCGGATGCGGAGTATTTGCAGTGGTCATTGGATTTTCCAGGTTGCAGATCGCCAGATCGGCGGGGCGAATGTAATCGGCGACAAATTCCAAAGGATAATCCATCCCATAGTTGTTGATCATATCACCATAAGTGCCCTTAAAAACGACATCGCCCATATTGGAAATAGTAAAATCCGATTGCAGTGTAAGAGGGCTGTCGACAACCTCGGCGACGGTGTATGCCCAATCGGTTCCATCGTCATTGGCGGTCAATGTTACATGCCATCTGCCGCCCCGTGGGAAAGTATGACATGGCTGTTCCTCGCGCGACATCGTTCCATCACCAAAACTCCAACGAAACTCCAACACATCACTGTCGGGATCTCGACTCAGGTTATAGAATTGGTAAGTGATGGAGTCCTGCGCAATAGCTTCGGCAGTCCATTGAAAAGCGGCATCCGGGGAGAGAGTCCAGGCATTGGTGACATCACGGACATTGTCGAAGTACATGATTCCGGGTTGGGCGAATCCATCGCTGTCATTCACATAAAAGATGCGGTCGATCGGACCATAGTTGGCGAATCGTCCATGCCAGTCGGCACCAACAGGCATATATATAGTCACCCATTCATAGTCAGAATACCAACCCAGATATGGAGTGATCCAGGGATCGGTTCCCCTTGGTTGGAGGGTATGTCCCCAAAGCAGGTAGTACATGATATCTTCGCCATCACCAATCCCGATCATTTGATGTCTGCCCATACGTTCATGAAAGACATCAACAGCCCAAACCGTCTCTTGATCCAGTTCAATGGGATCGATATTTTGGAATTTCCATGAGTTGCCATTCATCCGAAGCATCCACTGGGAATCATCAGGACCGCCTTCGATCACTTGCGCTCCATTCGGTTGGACATCTTCATTGGCGTAACTGTTGAGTTCCACCTCACCCGTCTCGAAATCCTCGATTATAATTTCGTCATCGGGGGTTTCTCCAGGAATCCAGGGTTGAATGCTGTAAAAGAGATGATCGGCATTTCGCCCCAGGATGTCGCGATCCAGCCAGAAATTATTCGAGGTCAAGGCAATCGTATCCGGAGTCAGCATCAAGGGATCCTCAGAACGAAGCACCATCCATCGTGTCTGTCCCAGTGGTATTTCCCAATCAAGACGAATTCCCTGATCGGTGGGAGTGATGGTTATATGAGGCGCTTCTTGAGCCGAGGTGGAGACATAGAGTAGCAGTATCGAGGCAATCACTCCAAAAAGGAGTAGATTGATTTTATAGAATTTAGCCGCTCGTTTTTGCCAGAAGCGGATTAAACTGCATGCGAAGATCGAATTTAAGTCAGTCATCAGAAACTCCATAGCTGTTTGCTGGAACAGTCTGGGAAACATGATTCTTAAATGAAATATAATTCATCAGTAAACGCAATTCTATCCCTTTAAGAGAAAACCTGAGAAGAATTCAAAACCAGGGGTCGGTGAAAGGGCTTTTAAAATTGGATTCTCCGAAGTCGGGAACTAATCTCCATATTTATATCTTACAGGAGGTATATTATGGGATTGGAAAGCAAATGCTGATATTATTACTATCCCAAGGATATTCTCAAACAAGTTCATTATTCCGGAAAATATGGCAAAATCATCGGAAAAAGGATTATTCAACATCATTTCTTACCGTGCAGATCGATGGTTGATCGAAACGGTTTTTCATGATCAGGAGCTGGATGAAGAAACGATGCTTGAGCGATTCCGCGAAATAAAAAATGATCTCTCCCATCAGGTCAATGTCCCTCCCGCCCTTCTATTTTTTGCCAACCTGATTGAGAAAAAACGTATCTCAAATGGATACAAAGTCAAATTCGACATCATTCGGAAGCGAGTAAAAGGCGGTCGTCCAGTGATTAAAACACAAGCGATAGTATCGCCTCAGGGGATTATTTTCCCGAATATGAAAGCTACCATAGATCTCTTCTATGTCGATCCTTTCGATAACCAGATCAAGGTGGAAAATCTTACCGAAATCATTGAGAAATCAATCATCCAGAAGGAACTTGTTCGTTTTGAACAACTAAAGGAGACATTCGAGATACTTTTAAAAGACCAGCAGCCTCAACCCGATTTTCTTCTCGCTGAAGGTAAGTTGCCTGACATCGGGGAGGACTCCGAGATTGAATTTATGTTCAACGCTGAGCAGATCGAATCGAAAATGAACAAATTGATGGGGGCGACAAAAGTATTCTCGGGCGATCTGCTCTGTTCTCTTCAACCACCAAAATATGGCAAAGAAAAAGGGTATGACATCACGGGGAAGGTAATTCCTCCCCTCTCCGGGACTCCAGTAGAATTGGTTTCGGGAAATCACACCAGGCTCTCGGAAGATGGATTGGCATGTTATGCTTTAAATGACGGTGTTGCGATCATAGAACGCGAAACCATCACGAAAGAAGATAGACATGGATTCAAACGACCTCACATCATCTTTAAAATTTCGATTGAACCACTTCGCATCGTGGATGGCGCCACTGTAACAGAGTTAATTACCGATGATCATTTGGAAGTCAGCGGGAAACTCGCCAAAGGGGCGAAGATTATTTCAAAAGGGAAAATTTTAATCGATGGCGAGGTCTCCGATGGTTCGCGCATCGAATCAAAGGATAATCTCTATATCACCGGTAAAATTCTCAATAGTGTTATAACCTCGGTTCGGGATTTGACTGCTGAAGGGGATGTGGAGCAGTGCAAACTCTCCAGCGAAGAGATGTTGAAGCTGAAAGGGAAAGCGATTCTTTCCGATCTTCGCGGTCGAATCGTCATTGCCAAAGAAGTACAGGCGAGCAACGTCAAGGCGATCGAGAAAGTCGAGATTGGGAAAATTGCTGCTTTGGAAAAAACAGACAAATCTAAAATCACCAAAATTGAAGTGGAAGCAAAGGAATTTTTTATCAAACAGGTGGATGACAACACAGAAATTATACAGAAAGCGGCAAGATCGCTATTTCAAATTCTTGAATTACTTGGTCCTGATCTTGCGGAGCAAGTGGGCTCCTTGCCGGCGTCAATCATCTTGCTGCGGTTTATAGGGCAGGAAAAGAGACGCGGGAGAGAACAATTCACCCGTGATCAAATCGACGCCATCAAACGGTTGGTCGAAACTGCGGAACCTTTATCCCATTACATCGATGCCAAGCAAAAAATAATTGAGGATTACAAGAAAAGGATCGAACGGACAGGATCGGGAAAATCAATTGTCAAAATCAAAGAAAAGATCAGCTCTGATGTAGAAGTAACAATCGGCGATCAGATAATCAAGCTGGAAAAAAGCATAACGCCGTTGGAAATCAGTTATAATCCAGATCAAACAAGCACGATACCCTTTATCGTCCCGTCAGATCCGGAGAAACCCGGTGATATTATGACAACGATGAAATGATGATGCGGGTAAATGATGATGCGGGTAAATGATGATGCGGGTATATGATGATGCGGGTAAAAGTGGTGTCAGTCGTCCTCGGCTTGAGTGGTGTCAGTCGTCCTCGGCTGACACCAAATTGGTTAGATTCCGTCAGCCGAGGACGGCTGACGGCACGTTACAAGGACGATTTGAGTGGTGTCAGCCGTCCTCGGCTTGAGTGGTGTCAGTCGTCCTCGGCTGACACCAAATTGGTTAGATTCCGTCAGCCGAGGACGGCTGACGGCACGTTACAAGGACGGCTGACGGCGCGTTATAAGGATGGTTCCGTCAGCCGAGGACGGCTGACGGCACATTAACGAGGACGGCTGACGGCACGTTACAAGGACGGCTGACGGCACATAATTTGAGGTTAAACCATGCGGAAGGTAGTTTCGACCGATAAAGCACCCCAAGCGATTGGGCAGTACAGCCAAGGTATTATTACACAAGGCGCGCTGCTCTTCACCGCCGGGCAGATTCCCCTCGATCCCAAAACCGGGAAAATCGTTGGCGTCGACATTCAAACCCAGACGAAACGGGTCTTGGAAAATATCGGCGCCATCCTCAAAGCAGCCGGAAGCGGATTTGAGCATGTAATAAAAGTTACTGTTTTTATTACGGATATGAATTTATTCGCCGGGATGAATGAAGTCTATTTGAATTATTTCAAAGAGAATCCACCCGCGAGAAGCACAGTGTCTGTGTCGCGTCTACCCAAAGAGGTCTTGATCGAGATCGAATGCATCGCCCTCATCCCTTAATATACCTGTTGATTCCAATCCCGGGAATTTTTTTTATCCTGAATCTCAACCAATCTTTTTCACAAGATCTCAAACAGATTGAAACGGTCGAGCAGGATACTGTGGTTTCAGTATCACCGACGAATCAATCCCAGGTTGTTCATAAGAAGAGTCCCACCGGCGCTCTGTTTCGCAGCATGATCATTCCAGGCTGGGGGCAGGCATACACGGGAAAATGGCTCAAGGCTTTGATCTATTTCGGTTCGGATGTAGGAATGATATATGGCGCCTACCACCAGAACCGATTGTATCAGGAGAATCTCGATTACTCCAAACATCAGAAATCGGAATATATCCGGCTTCAATATGAAGATGCCGCCGATTTTTACCGCGACGATCGGAATCGATTGATTTGGTGGACAGCCGGTTTGACACTGCTCTCAATGTTTGACGCTTATGTCGAGGGGCATCTCTATGATTATCGCATCGATCCCACTGTTGGGATTACTCAAGGTAGCCAATCAATTACCTTAGGAATTAGTTTAACTATTCCATTATCTGTCAGCCGAGGACGGCTGACAGCACAGTAAACTAAGGTGGTATAATGATAACGCGCGATGAAGCATTAGTATTAGTGAAAAAGCATTTGAAAAACAAGAATTTGCGAAAACATGTGCTGGCGGTCGAAGCGTTGATGCGTAAGCTCGCCGTACGTCTTGACGGCAATCCGGATGTTTGGGGACTGGCGGGATTGCTGCATGATCTGGATTATGAACTGACGTTGGATAAACCTGCCGAGCATACTCAATTAACGATTCAATGGCTGAAGGAACATGGCGGGGTAAGTGAGGAGATTTTAAATACTATTCGGGCGCATGTAGGCACCACGCCGCGCACTACGACAATGGAGCAAGCGATCTATTGCTCGGATCCAACTTCAGGTTTCCTGGTCGCCTGCGCCTTGATGCACCCGGAAAAACGCTTGGCGGCAGTGGATTTGGACTTTATAAAAAACCGTTTTAAGGAAAAACGTTTTGCCGCAGGTGCAGATCGCGAACAGATGAAATCTTGCGCTGAATTGGGACTGGAATTGGATGAATTTCTTCTGCTGGCTCGGGAGGCTATGGTCGAGATATCCGATGAGTTAGGACTTTGATGAATCCAATAGAGGGAAGCTGGATTCCTGGACCGAAATTATATGAGTCCGTGGGGGTGATTCACATCCACTCAGTCTATTCCGACGGTGCCTGCTCAGTTTCTGAAATCGCTGAATTTGCTGATCAGAAGAAGCTTGACTGGATCATGCTTACCGACCACTGCACGTTAAAAGCGAAAGAGAAAGGTGAGGAGGGCAAACATGGGTCGGTCAATGTTCTGGTCGGTTCGGAACTTGATAATGAAGATGGACAGAATCATTACCTGGCGTTCGGGCTCGATCAGCTTCCCAGGTATGAAGATCCTGTAGAGATGGTACGTGCGGTGAGAGAGGCGGGCGGGTTTGGCGCCATTGCCCATCCCCATGAAAAACGTGATGAATTCCCCGATATGCCTCCCTACCCCTGGACAGCTTGGGAAGCCGAATTTGATGGAATTGAGATCTGGAATCAGCTTTCACAATGGGTGGAGGGATTGACACGAAACAATCGTCTCTATCGTTTTCTTCATCCGTTGAAATCTCTAACCCGCCCCGATCCGGAAACAATGGCGGTGTGGGATCGTGTGAATTTAAAACGCGAGGTGGTGGGATATGTCGGAGTCGACGCCCATGCGCTCAATTACCCGCTATTCTACGGTTTGTTTCATGTAAAAGTTTTTCATTACAAGGTTCAATTTCGCAGCCTGCTGACTCATCTGCTCTTGGAGGAACCTCTTGATAGTGAGAATTTTAAAAAAGCCAAGTCTCAAATTTTAAAAGCGTTGCGTGAAGGCAGGCACTTCGGCGCGAACCATCGGCTCGGTAATCCTCAAGGATTTCGTTTCCAAGCACTGGTGGACAATCAACCAATTTTACCGTTAAGCCGAATCGATCCTGGGTGTAAAGTTGAATTTTTTGCCCAGGCGCCGGCTGAAGCCGAGCTGGTGCTCTTGAGAAATGGTAAGGAAATCGTTCGAGTAAAAGGGAGAATTTTACGTCATACAACCGAAAAGGATGGCATCTGGAGAGTGGAAGTTCATCAAAAACGAAAGGGATGGATTTATTCCAATCCAATTCGGATAGTCGAATCGGATTCAAATCACTGAATTTCTATTGGATAAGCGGTTTTTCCTATGTTTGCCTCTATTCTTAATATCTGTTTTATGCAAATGAATAATTACATCCGATTGCCAAAACCTAAACCGATAGAACTTATTGGTCTGGTAATCTGGATTTTATTTCTCTTAGGTCTTTTTTATCTGGGAACAAAGAAAAAAGATAAAGTCATAGTATTTGCTGAGAAATTGAGCAAAAAGATGAAACGCCGCGGGCACCTGCGCGTTTCCCTGGAGATGGAGGCAAAACTGGTGAACTTGGAGGATCAACTCAGCTATCCAATCAAGATCCTTGATTTATCCACGGGGGGATTAAAAGTTGAAGGGCTGAGCTATCCACTTTTACAAGTGGAAAAATTTAAAATACTTTCCCCGGAGTCGCCCTGGAATAGATTGAATTTTCCTCGAATATATGTAAAACGGGCGAGATACAACCAGCGAAAGAAAACTGTCATCCTCAATTGCAAATTTCATAAACTGACCGATGAACAACGTCGAATCCTAGCAGAAGAAGTGCAAACTCGCATCAAAGAATTTTATAATCGTTGAAATTATTATCAAATTAGAAATTTTATTGGTTTATTTCAGTAAATCTCAAAAATGGCGGGAAGTTACCACAGGTGTCAATCCGGCAAAGCAGACTGTCCGAAATTGTAGGGACGTCACCCGGAGTGTCATTCCCACGAAGCAGGCTGTCCGATTTAAGTCACTATACAACTATTTGAGATCATGATGTCATTTATTCCATCTGAATTCATTTCCCAAAAACAGCGAAAACTACCTCATTCAGAGGGTGAGATATATGAATTTATTGCTCGTTTTATGGATGGAAGCATCCCCGACTATCAAATGGCAGCCTGGTTGATGGCGGTTTATTTTCAAGGCATGACTATCGATGAGACAGTGGCTTTGACAAAGGCATTTATCAAATCGGGTCATCAGGCGACACATTCCGGCATTAAAATTCCCATTGGGGATAAGCACAGCACCGGCGGCGTGGGTGATAAAATTTCACTTCATCTGGCTCCTTTGCTGGCGGCAGCGGGGATGGCAATTCCCACCATCACCGGACGGGGACTGGGATTTACCGGCGGGACACTGGATAAGTTGGAGTCCATACCCGGATTTCGCACCGACCTTAGTTTAAAAGAATTCGAGGAATTTACCGTTGAACATGGTCTGGCGTTCGGAGCGCAAACCGAGGAGATTGTTCCGGCGGATAAACGAATCTACGCCCTGCGTGATGTCACTTCCACGGTCAAATCATATCCCTTGATCGTCTCCTCCATTTTGTCCAAGAAAGTCGCCGAGGGGATTCAGTCGATCGTGTTTGATGTCAAATGCGGCAGTGGAGCGTACATGGAAACACTGGAGGAAGCGAAGGAACTCTCGACCTGGCTGGTACAAACAGCGTCCAGGTTCAACCTAAATGCTGCCGCCCTGATTACTGCAATGGATCAACCCCTTGGCTTTACTATCGGCAACTGGCTCGAAATGGAAGAGAGTATCAAGTATCTTAAAAGAGAAGTGGCTATCCCTGACGTTCATGAATTGACTTTGGCGATCGGAGGAGTTTTGCTGCACCTCGCTGGTCTGGCTGAAACTCCCGAGAACGGCGAATGTCATATAACTGAAGTGTTAAACACCGGCAGCGGTTTAAAGAAATTACGCGAGATCATGGGACAACAGGACGGCGATGTTTCCATCCTGGATGGCGTCAATCCCTACTCGTTGGATTCACAGTGGACGATATACTCACAGTCCGAGGGGTATATTTGCGAAATCAATGCTCGGGAGATTGGCATAAGTTCAATGCTGCTCGGTGCGGGACGAATGAACGCCAAAGATACAGTCAAACCGGAAGCCGGCATTCGGCTGCTGGTCAAGGTGGGTGATCCGGTAAAGAAAAATCAACCCTTGGCAATTCTATATTCCGACAAGGAAACACTGTTCCGATCATTACAGAAACGTGTGCTCAGAGCATTTTATATCTCGGAAATACCGCCTGAGAAACTGCCGCTTGTCCGTATGGTGATCACATCCTCAGGTGAGTCGCGGTGGGATGATTTTAGACACACCGGGCTTTAATTCTTTACGCATAAGTATCGATATTCTTCCCTAACTCTTCTCGTACTCTACTTTTCTCCGCAGGAATTATTTTGCCAATTTCACCCTTTCGCACCATCCCTCCCATTTTCTGAATCTGCCCATAGAGAGCATGTCCCGTGGAGACAAATAGGTTGGTGATTGGCGGCGTGGGAGGCGAGGAATTCTCGGTGTAGCTGTCAGAAACATCCATTGCCTTCTGAGAGGGAGCATTATCACGCTGCGCTTGTACCGGCTGCGAGGGGAGAACCGATGGAATTGGGATGACGCTATGGGGCATTGAATCGCTCTGTTGGAGCCATATCCTAATCTATCATCGGCTGTTTTACAGAATCCTTGAATGACAACTCGAATAATTCGGAGGTATTTTCGGACTGCTTGATCGGAGACGGTTATAATCGAGACTTTAGGTGAGACTGCTACAAAATTGACAGTTATCCAACTGACGGAAAATCAAGATGATGCGATTGAATTGTGGAGAATAGCTGCTACGAAAAAGTGCCATTATGGGCTGTTCGGTTGGAGTCAACTTAGAGGCGAGAAAGTCCACTAATCATTAAAAATCAATGTATTACCTTGTTATAGTGAGTAATCCTCCCGGAATGGCATGGTCATTGCTGATCGATTAAATCAGCGATTCCAGTCCTAATCATATTATCGGCAGTTCTCGGATATTCTTTAGTTTCTCTGGGAGATATGAATCCCGAATTCGATACGTAAAACTCCGCACCCTCTTCAACCTTGAAGAACCCTTGCCCAGCTCAGCAATGATTTCGATGGCAGTTGAAAGCCATTGCTGAGCTATTTTATTATCTGACCTGGAGGTTTATGATACCTTGGGTAGCGTAGGCGTCTCTGCCTGCGAGGGGGATCGCAAACAATGATCGCAAGCACGGAGGCTTACGCTACCCCTGTATTTCGCAAGCACGGAGGCTTACGCGACCATTTTTGAAAAAGGGGGATCATTTACATCAACCCCAGATTGCAATATTGAGGACATTTAACCTAAATTGGTAAAATGTATTAATAGGAAAATGTATTAATAGGATAAATCTCCATATTCGATAAATAGGATGAATGCCTTTGGAACCGATGACCCTCGAGATCATTAGAGGTCTCCCTAAAACTGATCTTCATTGCCATCTGGATGGATCGATACGAATATCGACTCTCATTGAGTTGGCAAAAAAGCGCAAAGTGGAATTACCCACAACCGATGAAGAACAACTTAAACTGATTCTGCAAGCGGGACCTCAAGTAAAGAATCTGAAGGATTATTTAAGAGCGTTTGATATAACTTTATCCGTGATGCAGGATGATGAAGACATCTTCCGTGTTGCGAGAGAACTTTGTGAAGATGCCTGGGATGATGGAGTCTGGTACTTGGAGGTTCGCTTCTCCCCCATCCTGCACCAACAAAAAGGTCTAACCCTTACTCGAGTGATGGAAGCAGTTCTCTCAGGATTACGCGAAGGAGAAGACAAAACAGGCATTCATGCCAGGGTGATAGTCTGCGGCATCCGACAGATTGAACCCTCTGTATCAGTAAAACTCGCCGAAGTGGCTGCCGCTTTTAAAGAGCAAGGGGTGGTGGGATTCGATCTAGCGGGAAACGAGGATCATTATCCGGCAAAGGATCATGCGGCAGCCTTTTATCTGATCCGCAGCAACAACATCCCGTGCACAGTGCACGCCGGAGAAGCCTGGGGACCGGGATCGATCAAGCAAGCCCTTCATGATTTGAACGCTCATCGTATCGGACACGGCACCCGTCTTAAGGAGGATGGCGGATTATTGAATTATGTCAACAACCATCGTATCCCTTTGGAATGCTGCATCTCCTCCAACATCCATGTCGGCACTATCAAATCTATCGAAGAGCACCCGATAAAATTCTACTACGATTTCGGCTTGCGGGTGACGGTCAACACAGATAACCGTCTGATGAGCGCGACCAGTGTAAGTAATGAACTATTCCTAGCGCATAAAAAGTTGAATTTTGACCGTTCGGCGATTGAAGATGTCATAATCATGGGATTCAAATCGGCATTCCTTCCCTACCAGGAGCGGAAACATCTATTGAAGAAGGCGCTTACAGCGATGGGGCGTGTACATGTACCATTTTAAATCGATAATTGCGTTAGGTTTAGCATTGATTTTCGGCTTTTATGTCAGTTGTGTCAAGAACAATATCGAACCTCAACCTGAAAATTGGGAATATGATTACACTCCAGATTATTCCTATTTTCCTATGGAACTTGGAACCACTTGGGAATATGCAGCATTGTATGATAATAATATTCTATGTAATTATATTGATGCTATAATTGAAAGACACGAAAAACAAGAGGGCGATTCAGTTATTATCGCAGAATATCTTAATAATGATACTATGGGTTATAATTATTCAGCATATTGGAAAAACGGTGGTTTATACTTCCATCATCTCGATGCCGAGCCGAATCGAATTCTCGACGCTCCTGTTGAACTCGGGCGAAAATGGGAAGTCTACAATCTCTCCACTGATTATATCATCAATTACATGGAAGCTGCTTACGCGGCGGTCGATTCCCCTTATGTCTATGCCAATAACCAATATGACGCGGTCTATGTTCGCAATATCCTCTACGACCGTGGGATGGATGATCAGTTCATCAGTCAGGATACGCTGTGGATCGCCTTTGTTCGCGACATCGGACAGGTTTACTGGTACATGAACGGTTTGGAGTATCGATTGGTTAATTTTATACGGGGAGAAGGAAACTAATCAAACAGAGCTTCGTATAAAGGACATTAGCGGAAATAAGATTTTAATTGGTCTTACGAGTCCAATGGATCTGATGGATTACAGAATTATTATTGAAACATCGGGAATTAAAAAATGAATCGAATCCTCTTCAATCAAAGTCGATTTCTTCTGTATGTTGTCTCAGTCGTTTTATTATGGATTCTCAGCGCCGCTGTTCCGGTTTTGGGGGGGAAATTTGCAATTGCTCGGGTGAAATACAACGGCGGAGGCGACTGGTATTCCGATCCCACATCATTAGTCAACCTCCAGCGTTTTTTACGGGAGGAAACCGGCTTGGACACTGAAGAACGGGAAGATGTAGTAACGATATTGGATGATGATCTGTTTTCTCACCCGTATCTTTACTTGACCGGTCATGGTAATATCTTCTTTTCCCAGGAGGAAGCGGAACGGTTACACGATTACCTTCTCGGTGGCGGATTTCTCCATTGCGACGATAATTATGGACTAAATCAATTCTTTCGCCGTGAGATGAAAAAAGTGTTTCCAGACCGTGAACTGGTCGAAATTCCTTTCACTCATCCCATTTATCATATAGCCTACGATTTTCCAAACGGTCTTCCAAAGATCCATGAACACGACAACCTCCCGCCTCAGGGCTTGGCGATCGTGGTCGATGGTCGGATCGTGGTTTTTTTCACCTACGAATGCGACCTGGGTGACGGTTGGGAGGATCCTGAGGTTCACAATGATCCTCCGGAAAAACGGCTGGCGGCGTTGAAAATGGGGGCGAATATCGTGCTTTTCGCCCTCTCTGGTCAACCGATAAACCTGCCTTAAAACAATCTGACTACAAAGTGTGCAAAATCATTATCAGGACATTATTTTAATTCCTTTGGGATTCAAATAATAAACCGGCATAGGGCAGGTATGTCCTTCCTCCAGTTCGCCCTCGGTATGTTTTAAGGTATCTTTAGTTTCAACTTCGGGATTCTGAACCTGGAATTCACCTTCGATCCGGACTGTTTTATTCACACAATCTGCAGGGAATAGGAAGGAGTGGTCTGGGCTCTTGGCATAAAATGGTTGATCGGGATTTCCGGAGTCAAGTGAGACCCAGCAGCCAGTTCCGCTGCATCTGCCGGTTACTTTTCCTTCAATCAATACCGTCTTGCCGATATATTCGGCAGGTTTTTCCAATAGCGTCGCCAGAGGCGTCACTTCCAGCAAAGTAATCGTGCCTGCTGATACCTCAGCTTTCTCAACAACAGCTTCCTCTAGTTTCTTTTGCATCGCGCAGGTAAGTAGTAGAACAGAAAACAAGAACACTAATAGAATTTGAAAATACTTCATCCTTCTCTCCTCTTTTGAAAATCTTTTTTAAACGTTCTTATAAGTAAAAATGCAGGTCCTGCCCGGTGTCAGCTTTCATCATCGCGATGATCTGCCCAGTATGGTACAAAAATGCTCGATTACATGAACAATCGTGGCGAGAAGCTTCCAGAACCAAAGCCAGCGCTGCCTTCAGCCAAGGGATATAGGTCTCGTATAGCTTTCCGATAGCTTCTTTCACCAGTTCTTCTTTTAGTAGCACGGGGACCCCGCCCGTGACAGGGACGCAACGTTCATGGACGAGACGTTCATGGACGAGACGTCCATGCTACATAAAGTGAGGGAAGCTCCATCTTATTAAATCCATTATTTATCTAAACTGTAGAAAATCTGGAATCGTTTATCCCACTTTTCGGATTGAGTCAAGGTAACTCTCTTCCGGAAGCGATCGCGGCGAACCAAGATACGATTGTTCTTCTTTTATCAGCGATTCCTGCAAGGCAGCCAGGGCGACTTCCAACTGCTCACCAGATGGCTCGCGCGTGGTGATGCGCTGTAGAAGAAATCCGGGAAGTACCAAGGGATGCCAGGCTGGTTTATCCGAATGTCTTTCGATCAAACGAAGAGCTTCATAAGAAACACCGGCGACAAGCGGAAGAAGAGGCAAGTGAATGAGAATTCGATGAATGACGCCCTTGTAAGATCCAAGAAGATGAACCAAAAAACTATCGATCAGCATAAATCCCAACATGGTCAGAATCGCTGCGAGGAGAAGGAAACTGGTTCCACAACGGGGGTGAAATCGACTTTGAGATAGAGCATTTTCTATCGTCAGCTGGAGCTTTTTTTCAAAAGCGAAGATGCTTTTATGTTCAGAGCCGTGATAACGAAAGACTTGATTGATCTCTGGGAGTAGCGAGATTGCTCCCATGTAACCGATCAGGAGGAGAATGCGGATACAACCTGCGAGGAGGTGAAAGTAAACCTGATTGGTAGAGAAGGAAGGGATGCCGGCGAGGGCATACGGCACAGCCATGAAGAGTCCGATCCCCATTGCGAAAGCGACCAGCATGATCAGGACATTTACCAGTCTTCCCCATCCAGTTGCCGGTTTTATCTCCTCTGCTTCGCTGGCAATTTCCGCTGACCAATTCAAGGATTGAATGCCGATCCGCAGGGCTTCATACAATCCCACCACACCGCGTACAACCGGCAGAGCGATCCAGCGGTGGCGTTTGGAGAGGCTAATGAACGGGAAGGCTTTGACCAGAATAGAGCCGTCAGGGTGACGCACTGCAGTAGCGATACGCCAGGGACTGCGCATCATCACCCCTTCGATTACCGCTTGCCCGCCTACAGTCAAAGGAGAGCTTTTTTTCTCGGGCTTGTCGGGCAGAATCAGGCTCCCTGCTTGATTCCGTATTTCTTGTAGAATTTGTCAACTCTACCCGCAGTGTCAACAAGCTTCTGCCGTCCGGTGAAAAACGGATGGCAGTTGGAGCAAATTTCAACCTTGATCCCGCCTTTCTGGGTGCTTCGAGTCATCCAGCTCGCTCCGCAAGCGCAACTGACTTCCACGTAATAATAAGGCGGATGCAAATCTTTTTTCATCGTTAGCCACCTATCTCATCGTTTTCATTCAAGAGGTTTAAAAGTATGGAATTCACCTAATACTGTCAAGGTGGACGCTTTCAGACAGGAGAAACAGACTTGTGCTGAATCGGCAGATTGCTTTAATTAAGGCGACATCTTTCCAACTTTTCACCAGGTATCTTTATGCCGCGAATCCTTTTCTACTTTTACAATTCAGTTCATGTTCCCGTGCTTCTGCCGGTCTTTGAAGCGATGCAGCAGGACAGTACGCTGGAGATCGCCTTTGCTGTCCATTCAACTCAAGAAGAGATTAAAGCGGGTCTTTGTCTGCGCGAAGAAGGGAAACTAAGGAAACTTACCATCCCAATGATAAAAACTCCGCAATCATGGGGGGCGGAGGTTACAATAGTTGGCGACATTTTTCCGGAAGTGCTGCATGGATGCGGTCGGATTGTGAACATCGGACATGGATTGCTCTCGAAAGGGGTGTACTTCACCAATACGAAATATATTCATCGCGAGAATCTGGCGAGTCTGCTCTGTGTTCCGGGGGATTATCATAAAAAACGGCTGGAGAAAAGCGGGAAAATCTTTGTACCGGTGGTGGTCACAGGATTTCCGAAACTTGATCGTCTGTTCCACTCCAGCTATCCCTCGCGTGAGGAGCTAATGCGCCGCGGACGGTTGGATCAGACGAAAAAGGTAATCCTCTTCGCCCCAACTTACAATTGGGAACTTTCAGCAATTCCGATCCTCTGGACTCGTGTGAAAGTCCTCGCCACACCGGAGCGTTACCTGTTGATCAAACTGCATGAAGCGACTAATCCGGAGTTTCTGAAAATCTATAAAAAACTTGCCCAATCGCAGGAAAACATCATCCTGGTCAATGACGCTGACATCACCCCATACTTGCAAATCGCCGATGTGATGCTCTCCGATGTCTCCTCGGCATTTTTTGAATTCGCCTCACTAAACAAACCGGTAGTGCTGTTTAACAATCCAAATATCAGGGAGTTTCCCCAGTACGACTCGAATGATCCCGAGTATGCCTGGCGTGACATCGGGATACAGACTTCGACTTTGGAAGAGGTTCAAGCGGCGATCGATCGCAGCCTTGAAAATCCCGGGGAGTTCGCCGAGAAGCGTGCAATATACACCAGGCAGCTTCTGGGCGATCTTGATGGCAACGCGGGATTGAGGGTAAAAGCAGAAATCATGAAGCTGCTGGCAAGAAAGGTGCCCTCTCCAAGAACAGTCCAGGAGTTATTGACGGTTATTCTTCCCTTTAAGACGCAAGATGTCTCGCTTATAGAACCGACAATCCAGAGCATTCAAGCTGGGGGTGTACAAAATCTGCAATTTATCTTTCTGAACATCTCTCGTGATCCACAAGTCATTTCGGCGCTCGAGCAACATCAATGGAAAGCAAGAATTATATTTCCCGAAGGACTGGCATTCATCGCAGCGGAGGAATCATTGTCAAAGTCGGCTTTCATAGCCTGGATTTCACCTGGAGTAACGGGCGAGGATCGCTGGCTGTTCAGACTGGTGAACCATCTGCGGCGTTCGCCCGATCTGGAGGGGATTGTTCCTCTGGCGACTCACGGCGCGCCGGTGCAAGATGCTCCTCGTCGATTGGGAATCGAATCCGAAACTCTTGACGACTGGGCGTCGCTGGATCGTTATGTGCGTCTGGCGAATGCGGGAAATCATATACGTTTGGCGGCATCTCCCCGAACATCTTGTTGGCTGATGCGGAATAATACCCAGACTTCAAGACTCGCTTTACAAACCGCAGGAAAAACCATGAGGATACCGGAGTCGATTTTACCCTTCTCTTCCCTGGCTTTGGATGTTGTCGTCGGATTCCCAGATTTGGGTTTGGAGACTATCCATAAGATGTTGCCTCCCCTCAATTTTCAACAGCAAGAACTGGCGGAAGCGAGAATTGCAGAATTGGCGGATTGGATTGGCAGTATTTTCAGGACACCAGAACATCTCGCTCCATCCGAACGAGAAACGACTACAACAGATTCTGCCCCCGAGTCGGGCGATGACAAGATTATTCCTCTTACGGAAACAAATCCTCATCTTCATCTAGCCCTGCATTTTGAACGACGGGGAAAACGTAAGGAGGCGATCAAGCATCTTCGGTTGGTTTTAAAGAGTGATCCCGATCTTCCTGAGGTTCAGGCGGCGGCAAAAAGATTAGGATTAACCGGTGATTGCAACGACACATAAGGTTGTAGTACAAAATGTCATTCAGACTATCTCACTACAAAGGCACCAAGTCACCAAGGCTGTTCAAGCTATCCGAAAATGAAGATTCTATTCTACGCTAAACGGAACCTGCATCTCCCCCATCTCGAACCCATTCGCCAATGGTTCGTGAAACATCACCCGGAGGTGGAATGTGTCTACTCTTCCCCACCTTATTCACCTTCACTGGAAGGATTTCCCGGACAGGGATTGACGACTGAGCAGATCAGCGGTTTGGTGAGTACAGGTGTGAACTGGATTCCGGAAGCCTCGATCAACAGTTGGAAACCGGAGGTGACGGTTCTGGCGGATGCGGATTTCGGCGGGATTTCCTGGGGCGGGAAAATTGTCAATGTAAACCATGGATTGATCAGCAAAGGGACTTTTTATACGCACTCGCCGGTTGTCCAGCGTGAACATGGCGCTGATCTGATCTGTGTTCCCGGTCCATATCATTATGAAATCTTGAAGGATGTAATACATCGCAAGATAGTAGTCACCGGTTTGGTTAAATTCGATTCTTATTTCCGCAGGGAGATGACAAAAGCTTCGACTCGTGCTGCTTTGGGAATAGAGGGATTGGAGAAGGTTGTTCTTTTCGCGCCGACCTACAATATTGAACTCTCCGCCATACCTGTGGTGACGGATAAAATCAGGAGAATCACTGAGAATAGCGCTCATCTTCTGATCAAACTGCATGGCATGTCTCCGCCCGCCTGGCGGGAGCTTTACAAACTGCTAAGTCTGGTCGATGAACACATTCACTATATTCAGGATACAGATCTTACAACTGGTTTGATTGCGGCGGATGTTGTCATCTCCGATGTCTCCTCAGCCTTCATGGAAGCGATGGCAATTGACCGTCCGGTAGTTCTGGTGAATAATCCTCTGCAAACGTTGTTCGCGCATTATGATCCCTGTGATATAGAGTATGCCTGGCGGGATGTGGGTTTGCAGGCGAACACGGTGGAAGAAATGCTGGCGGCGGTAAAAAGGAGCCTGCGATTCCCGGAGGAAAAAGCCGCCCTGCGCAGACATTATGGACCCCAACTGATTGGTTCAGGCGATGGGAAAGCCGCGGAGAGGATAGGAAAAGCTATTCTGGCGATGTAGCATGGGCGTCTCGCCCATGTTACGGGTGAAATACCCATATCACGGGCGGGACGCCCGTGCTACAAAGTGGGTGAACAAAGTGAGTGAAATACCCATA
>CAZCRQ010000001.1:30764-44398 GCA_964501095.1 uncultured bacterium
GCGGTTGGAGCACGTGAAGCGATGAGAAAACTGCCTTCTTTCAAGCGGTCGGAAGTGCTTCACCATTGTGTCGAACGTTTCCAGGAACGTCGTGAGGAATTGGCGGAATCGCTTTGTATTGAAGCGGGAAAACCGATACGTGATTCGCGGGGTGAAGTGACTCGTCTGATCGACACGTTCAAAATTGCGGCGGAGGAAGCATTGCGGGTGGAGGGGGTCTATCTCCCACTCGACATCTCCCCACGGGCGAAGGGTTATGAAGCGGTATATAAACGAGTTCCGGCGGGACCATGCGCCTTCATCACCCCGTTCAATTTTCCATTGAATCTAGCGGCGCATAAAGTCGCACCGGCTCTGGCGGTTGGCTGCCCGTTTATTTTAAAACCAGCTTCAATGACCCCCATCGGCGCTCTACTCATTGGAGAAATCCTCGCTGAAACAGATCTTCCCAAAGGTGCCTTCAGTATTCTCCCGATGGCGCGAGAAAACGCTGGGCTGCTGGTCACCGATGATCGTCTTAAAGTGCTTTCCTTCACCGGCTCGCAAGATGTCGGATGGACTTTGAAATCCCGGGCAGGTAAAAAGAGGGTGATGCTCGAACTTGGGGGTAATGCCGGTTGCATAGTCGATCAGGATGCCGATTTGGATTACGCCGCCGACCGCATGACCCTCGGAGCATTTTATCAGTCAGGGCAGTCCTGCATCAGTGTTCAACGTATTTTCATACATGAGAAGGTCTATGATTCGTTTTTACAAAAAATTGTTCCGCGGGCGGAAGTGTTGAAATGGGGTGATCCGCTTCATGAGGAGACATTTTTAGGACCTCTGATTACTGAAGGTGATGCGATTAGAGTTGAAGAATGGATTCAGGAGGCATTAGATCATGGGGCGAAGATATTATGCGGCGGCAAGCGGCATGGCTCTTTTATCGAAGCGACTTACCTGGAGAATGTCGATCCCAGGGATCGCATCAGCCGATTGGAGGTGTTCGCACCAGTGGCAACCATTGATCGATTCACTGACTTTAAAGATGCCGTAGATCGGGTAAATAACAGTCTCTATGGTCTGCAAGCCGGTGTTTTCACGAAAAATCTCGATCATGCTTTTTATGCCTGGAATGAATTGGAGGTCGGCAGTGTGGTGATCAATGACATTCCATCAATGCGTGTCGATAACATGCCCTACGGCGGAGTGAAAGACAGCGGTTTGGGACGTGAGGGCATACGATTTTCGATGGAAGAGATGACCGAACTCCGTCTGATGGTGTTGAATAATCCAGGAAATATATGATAGAACCGCCGCATAATACGTTATATCAATACATCCAACGGATAGTGCGTAGATTTGCTTTATCCGTGCTAATAATTTTCAGCCTCATTTTCATCGTGGCGGTGATTGGAGTAGAATGGCAGGAGCGGACAGGTTCGGCGAAAATTCTGGAAGAGACCGACGTTTCCTGGACAAAAGATCAGGTTTCCCTGATCACCCATATAATTTCTTCCCAGATGAAGAACATCGAGTCGCAGTTGATCGAAGCCGCCACAGCGGCTGAAGCTTGGGAAGTAATTGAAACTCGCGAGGAACCTGGTGGATTTGAACGTCGAGGGCACGCCTGGACACGCCAGGGTAATAAAAACCAGAGCGAAATCGTCATCTTCGGGGAGTCCGGCTCTTCGCGGGGTCCTGCCAGTGCGAATCCGAGCGATTCATTCGATCAATTTGCGATGATGTTAAATTCGCTGCATCCGGCGATCGATGGCACTGTTTATTACTCTATGGAGGGAATTGTCCGCCGTTTGCCGGGGAATGGATTTTCTGATCGGCTTTTGCAGAAAAGCAAGCCTGAGCGCATCAATTTGAGCCAGTTAGCCGCCAAGACAAATCCTAATCATACAGCTTGGTTCGAGGGAGCGGAATTTTGTACGCATCCCCTTCAGACCCCATTCACTATCCTGGCTCCAATCTATATTAAAAAGCAGTTGAAAGGGGCGATCGCCTGTGAAGTTGATCTGGCTGAATATGTGAAAACTCTCCCCCTTCCCCGGCAGTCCTGGGCGTTTTTAATGGATGCCAATGGCGGCATCCTCGCCTCCGACTCCACCGCCATCACGATCTTTGGAGTCCCAGGTACGCATCTTCTCGAGCATCCGGAATCATCCCTGTCCCATTTTGGCAGCAAATTGATGAGACGTGTTCGAGGAAGCGGCACACAGACCATTGGACACTCTGATTACGTTTTCGCTTATGAAATGATTCCCGACCATCCTTGGAGAATTGTCCTCGGATTCTCGGTCGAATCCGGGCGTACTACTTGGAATCTAGTCCGCTTTCGGTCGGTGCTTATTTTGACCGGAGGCGCGGTCTTGATCTTTCTTCTGTGCCTCGCAGTCTATCGTTATCTCTTGAACCGAAGTGAGGGCATCATCGACAAAGTAGCGATTTTTTTCCAGAATCTTAGAGAGTCCATACGTTCGATTTCTGCAAATACTCCTCTGACGCAGATAGAAACCAGCGATTTTGAAGAGCTGGTTGCATTGAGTTACGCCATTCGTGAAACACGTCTGCAACTGACTGATTTCAAGAACGAGCTGTCGCGAGAAAATAATCTCTTAGAAGCGGTTATCGAAGCGTTCAAGATCGGAATCGTCATTCTTGACCGAAGATTCATAGTTTTACACGCCAACATGGCAGCGAAAAATATCCACCCCGATCTGGAAGTAGGGAAACCGGCATCCTGGTTGAGCAAAGAGACTGAATACATGGGAGGAGCGCTGGCATCCGAAGCGATGACGAAAAAAATTCTTCAAACGACCGAATACGAGGCGGTGGTAAACTCGGAAATCCTCACTTTTAAGGTTACTTATTTCCCGGTATTCAACGCTCAGGGGATTATCGATGGTCTCGGCGAGTCGACATTCGAGATCAGCGAATTGCAAGCCTTACGTCAGCAGCTTGAACAAATAAGGCAGGCGGAAGCAGAAGGAAAACCTAAAGAATCCCAGAAATCCACACCGGTTTCCTTTCAAATCACCAATCTCCATGAGTTGATGGAATCCATCACTAGGGATTTTCGCTCCCAACTTAATGCTCTGACCAAGACCACAGAGCAGCTAGCTCAGAATGATTTCTCGAATCCGACCGAGGTTAAAGAGAACTGCCGATTGGTAATGCGGGATGCCAGACGCGTCCTGCTGCATCTGTTGGAAGTCAAGGACATGATCGGATACGAAGCGCGGTCGTTGATTCCGGAACTCAAACCTTTTTCCATCCTCGCCATTACCGGGGCGATCAATGAATACATGCGATCCCTGATCGACACGAGCACCATCCAATTCAACATCGATAACCGTGAGGGCGCATTCGCCATGCACTCCGATCAACGCCGGGTGCGCCAGATTCTCTTGATTCTTTTAGAACATATAGTTCAATTCACCATGTCGAACCGGATAAAAATAACCATAAAACTTGAATTGCCTTATGTCATCTTCGAGGTTTCAGCGAACGGTAAAATCAAGACAGATATGGAGGTGTTGAAACAGATATTTCAACCTGATTATCTTTTAAGCCAGGAGGAATTGGATCCAATCTTCACCAGGCTTTTAATAAGTCACCTGACGGTTCGGGCGCTAAGCGGGAAGATTGAATTTCATTCTCTTGATTTAAAGGGTTTTATGTTTGTGGTTGCGCTTCCAAAAGATTTGGAGGCGACTAAGTTTTCCAGAGCAAGAAACAGGCGACGTTAGATATTAAATTATCACTTCTATCATTTCTCTGTCCGCCTTTCCTATGGGTTGACGGTGATTCACTCTCGAAACTGTATTGAGTGCCTTCTCGCTCTCCTTCTCGTCGGTTGTATGAGAGCAATCGAACTCCCCACACATTCTGACACTATTCTCGCAGGGATGGCGGAAGTACGTAAATCGGAACCCACGCACGCTCTGCTCATTTCCGAGAGTGGATTGATCGGCTGTCTGCCGGTAAATGGTCAGGATAAAATCGTTGAAGAACTTCCGCTCGACGGTTTCTATTTAGGTGGAATCCGTTTGTTAAGCGGGTGGGATGTGGAATTCGGAACAACTAGCGGAATAGGAGAAAAGAGGACAACTGGAGAAATCTACCCAGATCATATTCGTCGTTTTTTAGAAAATGGCGGGAGTGAAACAATAACGCTGGATCCAGAGGCTGCCGCTTTTCTGGTTGAGATCCAATCTCCGCGAAAAGAAGCCATTCGTTTTACGGCTAATTTTGATTTACGTCCCATCGGCATCTCTTATATGGAGAATCCCTCTCGCTATGATTCCGACTCCGGTATATTGATTCATGGCAGTCCCGGCACCGGATTCATCGCCATTGTCTCAAAAGCGACCTGGATCGCCAGTGCAAAGATAGAGAGGGTGGAATATCCCGATCGCTATCCACCACTGGATGAGATAGCGACCTTAACCATCCCGGGTCATCTGGATTTCCCGGCTACGCCGTCCGTGATAGTGGCGATCGGGGCGGCATTGACAGAAGAATCAGCAGTTTCACTGGCGCTGAAAGCATTCAAAGAGAGTCACAAGCTGAAAGAACGTGCGAAAGATCGGGCGATCAGCTTCTTGAACCAGGCGCCTTTGCTCTCGGAATCTTCTCAAGTCACCGCCATCGCCGCCTGGGATCGCTGGCTTCTTGGAAATCATAAATTTCGTGACGCTTACACTAATCATTTCCTCCCTCTCCCTCCCATTGGGGTGAAAAGAGATCTGATCGTTTCCAGTCGGGCAATTCCCGCCTGGTATTGGATTTCCAATGGCGATACTTCGTTCAACATCCTTTTCCGTTCATTTCTGGAAGCTTCTGATAAATCGCAGGAATCAGCAGTTGGATTTGAAGAGCAGTTGTATTTGCTGAACAGCCTGATCGACTGGATCGAACTAAGTGGGGACGAACCGTTTTTAGAGCAATACATGGATCGATTGGCGGATTTACTGGAAAAGGTGACGAATGAAACCCGGTTCAACAAAAATCGAGTCCCCATCTCACAACCATCCCGCTGGCAGAGCAGATTGGAAGAACTTGCCTTGCCATCGCCTTATATAGAGTCACCAATTGAATTGACCCTGCTTTTACAAAATACAGTGCAACGGGCAAACAGCGTTGGTGGTCGAATTAAAGCCTGGTCATCCGTCTTTCGCGAAGTGAATACACCATTAAAAGCAATAAAAACAAGTTCTTTGATTCCTTATGATCCAATTATTCAAACTGATCCTTTTGTCTGGTCTGAGGAAGAACGTCTTGCCTGGGATAACACTCTGAACAATCTTGAATTTAACGCGGGATTTGTAGAAACTGTGTTGATGTCGGATCGGGAGGATAAAACGGATCTCTATCTTGGACGGATAGCGGAGAAATTATGGGGATCATCAATAGGACTGCGTTTTCACCATCTTCCGGAATACAATGTAATCGCATTCCCCCAAGCAGCCTGGGTAACCCGAGCCGCGATGGTGCAGGAAACCGGGGAAATACGTAAGGAATTCGTCGATTTCTATCTTCGCCCCTGTTATTCCAACTGGTGTAAAACGGAACGTGATGCATCATCGATTCTATATCCCGGCGCCAGTCCGGAAGCCACGGAAACGATTGCGGAACGAATTCGATTCCTCTATGAAAACATCCTCGGGATCGATCCCGATCATAAAGATAATCGACTGCGGATAGCGCCCTGCGGACCAAAATCCTTCTGGCAGAATCGAAAAATTGAAACGATGGTTCGACTGGGAGATGAAAAGCTATCGGTCTTGATTGATCCGTACAATGGAGTTTATCGAGTCACTCGTCCAGGGAAAATAGGGATCAAGCTGTTGGATATTGAAGATCTAAACATCGGCGGAGTCAGTCTTCAGACTACGGTTCAAATCAAGAAGCGTGGGATCACGGAGATAACCAGGATTCTTAATGCGAAAGATGAACCAACCCTTGCTCTTGATGGTGTGGAGTTGGGCGATGTCCAAAGGAAACTAAAACGATGATCGATTCATTGGCTTTGGGGATCGATCTGGGCGGCACTTCGATCAAATGGGGCGTGGTGACAACCTCAGGGGGCATCGTTCATTCAGGAAAACTTGTCTTGGAGGATCATTCTCCCAGCTTTGTCATCACGAAGCTCAAGACAGTTATAGAAAACAGGCGGATGGAATTCAAAGAGAACCTGAGCGTCATAGGGATAGGAACACCCGGATTATTGGATCGGGAACGAAAAACAGTCCGTACTTCTCCCAATTTTCCAGAATGGGAGGATATTCATTTATTTGAATCGCTTGCAGAAGGCGTGGACAAAATCCCAATCTATATGGAGAACGACGCCAACCTATTGGTTTATTCTGAGACGACTTGGGGCGCCGCCATCGGTTCAAAGGATGTGATTGTGATAACCTTGGGTACCGGAGTCGGCGGTGGAATTTTAAGCGATGGACATCTGGTCACCGGATTCGGCGGAGGCGGCGGTGAGGTGGGGCATATTTCAATTGAGCCGGAGGGCAGGCGTTGCGGCTGCGGATCTTTTGGTTGTTTGGAGGCATATTGCGGGATACAGGGGATCATGCGAACCGCTGACGGTCTCTTTTTTTCATGTCCGACGACGCCGGAAGAGATTTCTCAAGCCGCCAAGGGGGGTGATCAGCGCGCGCTTGAGGTGTTCCGTAAAACCGGAAGATGGCTGGGAATCGGACTTGCAACCATGATCAATCTTTTAAATCCACAGTATATTTTACTGGGTGGAGGCATAGCTGGAGCGGGCGATATTTTAATTCAATCGGCAAGAGAAGAGGCGAAGAAGAGAAGTTATCTTGCGAACTGGAATGATGTTACTATTACCTTTGCGAAGCTTGGAGTCGACTCCGGACTGATGGGAGCCGCAGCTTTGGGATTTATCCGGTCAGGAGTCCTGAAACAATCCTGGCTTACTTGAGTAAGTTGCTTATAGCTTGCAAAATCGCATTAGGGAGCTTACATTCCCACAACAACGCAGTCAATGGAGTGCAAAGATGAGAAAGTTGACGATCGTAAGTGGTGCCGCATTGTTTTTAATCAGCCTGACAATGGGCTGCCAGACAAAACCTTCCGCCGAAGAGCTGTTCACTCAAGCCAAGAAATACCAGGAGAACCAGGACTTCGCCAAAGCAGTCGATGTCTATCAGCAGATCATCAAGTTTTATCCTTATGGCGAACAGACGGATGAAGCGCAGTTCATGATTGGTTTTATCTATGCCAATCACCTGGAAGATACAGTAAAAGCCCATGAGGCATATACCAGGTTCCTTGAAAAGTACAGTACCCAAACCGATAGCGGAATGATTGCCTCTGCGAAGTGGGAGTTGGCTAATCTGGGACGCAACATCAATGATATTCAAATGCTGAAGAGCTTTGCGGCAGGTTCCAATACGACCTCGGACACGCTTGGAGCCAAAACCACCGAGCAATGATCAGACTTTCAATAAGAATAATGTGAATAAGGTCGGTTCATCGGAATCGACCTTTTTTATTGTGGTGGTGTCGGTTTTATTATTGTCTCCGATAATCGAGCGCTTGACCTTGGCGGTGAATTTTCACAAATTTATAACGTTCAGGTGGAAACCGGTCTCCTTTGATAGTAGGATCGCCAGTTTGATATTGGATAAAGGTGATAAAACCTTCTCACCACAAAGGCACAAATAACATTAGCTTAGCTTATTTAATGATTTAGCGCTTTGCCGTTTTGGTGATTGAGATTGTCCGATGTGATTCATTAAATCCACCCATCTAAAGTAACCGGCGCAAAAAATGTTGCAGAATGGATTGAGGTGATAAGTGGAATTTTACCGGGAAATACCGGTCTATGGACCATTTAATCTGAGAAATGCGTTGGATATCATTCAACGCATTGATCAACCTCACCGTCAATCCAACCATATAGATCGTTATATTTTTACGCATGAAACACCTGGGGGTGCAGTCGCAGTCATGGTTTGTCAATCTGAACCTGACGGATTTGTTTCGGTCAGGATCTCCGGCGATCTGGCTAATGATCAAGTCGCTGAGGAGGTTGTTCTGACAGTCTCGAGGATGTTCTCGTTGACAGTCGATCCAGCCGACTTCTTCGATCAAACCAGGAATGATGAATTTCTCAATCGGTTAGCCTCACGACATCCTGATCTTCGTCCGATCCTATTTACAACACCCTTTGAAGCAGCTTTACGCCTTCTTATCGGACATAATCTGACAGGGTATCAAAGCGCTGCACTGATTGCTAATGTGCGTGAAGTATGCGGGATAGTACCCGCGGGGAAGCCGCATTCCCCACCGGCATTCCCCGGTAAGTATACGCTTTTATCAGTTCCTGACCGGTTGTTGGCAGTTGCCGGGCTTCCAGTACTGAAAATTCGTATGGTCAAACTCTTTGTCTCCAGTCTAGCAGCCGATCCTGATCCCTTGGAAGAAGTCTTTCATATCACGAATCCAGTTCGCGCTCGAGAGAAATTGCTGCAACTGCCGGGAATCGATCGTCAATCCGCCGATTTTCTCCTCCAGCGAGCTTATGGATTCCAGGATATTTTAACTACACACCCATATTTAATTCGTGCTGTGAAACGTTATTATCATCTTAAGCGACTGCCGGATGAAGATACGATCGCCATCATCGCCGAACCCTTCATCCCCTGGCGTTCCTGGTGGTCATTCCTTTTGCAGATCGCCGATCAGGTCGCTACCGTCGTCTAGCGGCGTGAGAAATTCGAGTGATACATGAAAACACTACCTATCTACATGCTCCTGATAATTTTTTTAAGAGCAAATCCAGCACTCTCTTTCCCGCGTAGTGTTCTTGTCGAAAGATTCACAAATTCCTATTCCACTTTCAGCGCTCAAGCAGCCGAAACCTTTTCCCAATTCACCGATCAAAATGCAGCGCAGATTTCAGTGATCGAATACCATACAAATTGGCCCGGCGTGGAAGACCCCTGGTATCAGTTAAATCCAGCCGAGAATATAATCCGTTGGGAATACTATAATGTCAATTCTGTACCGACCATCTGGATGGATGGCAGTGTCAGAGTCAACGATCAAAATTCAATAGAGCATCTGTCTTCCGCCATGACAACGCGGTTGATGATCGACAGTCCGGTCAATCTTGAAGTGGCGTATCATGGGGGAAGCGGCTCCCCGATCCGTGTGGATGTCATTGTCACGACTGACGAGCTGCCATTGACAAATCACACATTGCGGGTTGTCTTGGTCGAAAAGCAGCGAGACTATGAAGCGGCGAACGGGCAAACCGTCTGGAAATACGGTTTCCTCGACACAGCTCCGGACCCGGCGGGCATTCCAATCACCATGCCGGCTCATGGGGAATTATTGTTCAACCAGGGTGAATTTACTTTTCCCTGGAATGCAGTTTACAACGATGACAACCTTATGATTGTCGCTTTCATTCAAAATAATTCAGGACATGAAATAGTCCAATCAGCAAGTATAGACTTTACAGCAGCATACGCCTTCGAGATTATAACATCACATCTATCAAGATTCGCGGCGCCTGGAGAAGAGGTTCATTTCGAGTTCAATTTTCGAAACTCAGGACAGAACCACGACACTTACACGGTACAGATCGAGGATTATACGCCGGAGGATTGGGCGACAGTTTACGAAACCATCAACGGCGGTTTTCATGAGATTTCAACCTTCTCCCTGGAGTCACAGCAGGAATTTATCTTCAATATCGAGATTCGAACCTCCCAAGAAACAGGAAGCACCGGTACTTATATAGTTACTATCACTTCCCAGAACCGCCCTCAACTTATGAGGCGTCTGGATTTCTTTGTGATGACATATTGTCCTTTCCTGGTCGTCAACAGCGATCCAGCCGGAAACTACTTAAACTATTTCGAAGAGGCGCTGGATTACGCTTCCGGTTACTATCCGATCGAATATCAGACCTGGACGACAGCCGATCATCCAATCGATGTGGAGGATTTTCTCTCCAGCTCTTTGGAAACCGTGATCTGGTATACAGGGGATCACGGAACAATTTCAGAGGAGAATATCGAATACCTGGCGAGTTTTATTGAAGAGGGTGGGAATATCTTTGCCTGTGGAAGCGACATGCCTTTAGTCCTTCACAATACAGAAGTGATTGATCTGATGGGAGCTGCTTTGTACCTGGCAAATCCGATTGGAACACACATAGCGGGATATGCCAGTGATCCAATCAGTGATGGAATGGAGTTTGAAATCGCCGGCGGTGATGGAGCCAATAATCGAGGCTCGCCAAAACTTCTCTTCGCAGTGGATTCCAGTGAACCGTGCTTTCGATTTACTGAATATCAGCGGGCGGCGGTGCGGAATCATACTTGTTTTCAATCTAATACCGTGCTGTTTGGATTTCCGTTTGAAACAATTTCCACCGCGGATAACCGACACTTATTGATGACCCGGATAATAGGGTATCTGATGTATTATATGGATATTCCGGAAAATCACCTGGAGCCAATTACTCCAGATCGAATAACGGTTCTCCCTGTTTTTCCAAACCCATCCAACAGCTATGCTAATCTCTCCTTCCGGCTTGAAGATGAGAGCATAGTGACCTTATCAATTTTTAATATATCAGGGCAGGAAGTCGCAAGATTGCTAGACCGCAGAAGCTTACGCGCAGGATATCATCAAGTACGATTCTCCGAAAATGATTTCGTCAGTGGTTTATATTTCTGTCGACTTGGGGCTCTGATAGGAGATAAACAACTGTGGAATTCACAAAAAATACTATTGCTTAAGTAGTCCTTTATTATTACATTCAGACTTAGGCCGATATCCGCCACCCTTTATATCGGTATTCTTATCGCATCCCCTTGCGAAAAAGCAACGACACAGAAACAGATTTAACAGGGGAAGGAGAGACAGCAATGCGAAACAAGATTAGAAGCGCAAAGAAAGCAGCGATTTTTCTTTTAATCGCTATTGCCAGCTTGGCGGTCATTTCAAACAACGTTTATGCGATCTGGCATGAATTGTTATATGAAAACTTCGAACGAGATGCCAACACCTGGCCTTGGAGTGCGAACGGTCACCTATGGATCGTAGACCCTAATCCTTTACAGGTTCAGATACCAGACCATACCTGGGGTGTCGAGGATAGCGCAGTGTTTTATGACGATCATCCTGAGATTCCGTATTATCGCGCCGCCTGGTGCTCTGGGGTACCCAACGACCTTTTGCCGGGCATACAAGCTTATTATGTCAATAATAATCCTGTCCCCGGCGACTGGATGATATGGGGACCGATGAATTTTACCACTGCTGTAGCGGCAGAAGCAAACTTCTGGCTCTGGGCGGATGTGGAAAACAATGCTCTGGGAACCGGAGATGATTTCTACGTATTGGCTTATTCTGGCAATCCGACCTCACGTAATATCAATACTTGGCGTCGGATGTTTGAACTGCATGCCACTGGAGACGGTTGTGGAACAGGCTGGCAGTGGGTCCATTTCTCAACCAATTTCGATTCCACCTGGAATCAAAACCATGTTTATGAAAGCTTCCTGGGACGGAATAATTGTTACATTGCCTTCCATTTTTGGGAAGATCAGGATCATCACGGTATCTACCGTAACACCCCAACACAACAGAGCGGGCTTGGTGTATTCATCGATAATATCGCCTGCGGATGGGATGATGGATACTACGATTTCTATGGCCCGAATATCTACCCCGTCTGCTATTACAATGGATCGTTTCATGAATTCAACGATATTCACGTTGATAATGAAGTTGGTTTCCATTGTAATTTTGTATTTGCCGGTCCAGACGAAATACTGAACGAAGATTCCACCACAAATGCACTGTACATCAACGATGTGTTGATCGATACTGTGCGTGATGTATATCTAAACGGGCGCTATGGTAATCCTTATCAGGTTGTCTTGGGCTATCCCTGGATACCTACTGAGGAAGGTGAATATACCGCACGATTCGTGGTCGATATTCACAATGAAGTAGCTGAGCATAACGCTGAGAACAACAACACCACAACAGTCACATTCACTGTTGGTGAGAGGACAACGCAGCCAATTATTGAGTTCATTGCACCTGGTCAAGATCCCCTTTACGAGAACCAGCTTGTCAACATCCAATATATCATCACTAACTATCCTCCGGATGAACCGTGTTATCTCAGCCTCTATTATGACACTAATCCTGTTGGTTTCAACGGTCAGTTGATTCCTGGGGCGCGTGACATTGTGGCGACTCACGGCGTTCAGGCGACGCATCCCTGGAATATCGCCGGGTTACCCAATGGAGCATATTATATCTATGCTGAGATGAACGACTACTATTTCCCGATAGCGCTCGAATATGCTCCCAGTCCGGTAGTCAAAGGCAATATGCCGTCATTGAACCTCCCGCTTGCCGGTCGTTATTTCGAACTGATCTCAACTTATCTTGTACCCCCACAGTTGAATGCGGTGCAGGTCTTCGGCAATATCAACCATTTGACTATTGTCTATCAAGATGATGGGGATATTTTTATTCCCAACCAGTTGAATACCATCGGCGATATTACGGTGACGAAAGGGTACCAGATTTACTGTTCAGCCGCCTCCACGTTGACGATTCAAGGACTTTTTCTCTATCCGGATGCTGAGTATTCTGTCGAAGGTGGAAGATGGAATTGGATTGGTTATCCATACAATTTCTCTGTGCCGGTGGATTACGCCCTTGGCTCAATCTATGAAGCCGTGGAGATTATTTGCGCTGATGATGGTACCTTCTGGATTCCAGGATTGCTCAACTCTTTGGGAAATATGACCCCTGGAGAAGGCTACTATGTCTTTGCGAACAGCGACGCGTCATTCCAATATGACTTTTATCGTTCCATTGCAGCTTCGGAAGAGGAAGTCCTGACTATTCCAGAATGTGTCGGAGCCCCAAAGCCGACAGGATTGCCTTATACAATTCTCTTCGAGTTTACTCAATCGGTTCTCGATCAGCATCCTGTTTCCGTCGAAGTCTTCGATGATAACTTACTGGTTGGTAAAGCGATTGTTCTTGATCAATCGATAAGCAGGATCACTCCTGTCACCGCCTGGGAAGGATCAACTGAGCACAACCTACCCGGTTTCGTGAAAGGGCATCCAATCACTGTTCGAGTGAAAGATTCTCATGGGCTTTATCTGAATACATACCCGATTGATGGATCGTTAATGGCTGGCTTTGGCGAAGGCGCTTATGCCTCCATCACCTTGGATGCAGAGGGAGTCGACGCTTGTCCGAGCACTTTCATGCTTGGAAACGCTTATCCGAATCCATTCAATCCGACAGTCACCATACCTTTCAGCATTCCTGAGAATGGAGAAGTGGTTTTTGCGGTATACAACATCCTGGGGCAGCAAGTTTTTCAATCTGTGCAGTCTTTGCAAGCCGGAAACCACGATTTTATCTTCGATGCTTCAAGGGCGACTCAGGAATTGGTGAGTGGACTCTACCTAGTGCAACTCCATTATAAGGGCGAGACACTTGGGCAGAAGGTGATGCTGCTGCAATGAAAAATTCGTTTTGAAGCGATAAAAGGAAAACGCTCATGATTTACGATCATGAGCGTTTTTTTTAAGATGAATTTATAA
>CAZCRQ010000002.1:0-25804 GCA_964501095.1 uncultured bacterium
AGGTATACTATAGTAATAACACCTTCCCTAGTCAGGACAATACATGAACGCCCGGCTTAAGAATCTTTTTTACACTGATTGCCTGCACTCATTAGTTGTGTACCCGTTAAGAAGTATTCAGCATATTTGAGAAATCGTAAATTACCAGACAATTATAGCAATCAGAAGAAAGAAAAGCAAGCAAATCTTTGCAGCAGGTGACAGCTTCAGAAATTCTACTGTGACAACGGTAAGCACCTTACCTGGATAAAACAATCCTGATCAAATCATTCAAAGACTACTGCGGACTCAGAAGCCTTTTTAGCATCAGTTCAAGCACCGGCGCCATCGCAGCGCCGGTAGCTATAAGCCTGATCACCCCTTCTTGATCAATCAGATAAAAAAGGGGCGTGATATAGCGGATATAGTACCGTTGCCAAAGCGAGGGCTCGGCAAGTCCGACCTTAGCTTCATAGGGATGGTTCAGCAGGAACGTCTTGATTTCATCAACATTCCTTTCCTTACAAAGTGCGATAACAGAGAAGTCTTGAGATTTATTCTGTTGAATGATCGAGTTCAATTGGGGTCGAATTTGTTCACAATATGGGCAGGTTATTGAACAGAACATAATCAGGACTACCTTCCCTCGCATCCGTACCACGTCGTCATTCATGCCGTTCAGATCGCTGAAACGAAGCTCCGGTGCTTTGAATCCGACCGCCGCCGCAGTGCTGTCGAACGATTCCTGCAACACCAACTTGGAACCCATAGAATCGATAGCCACCGCCTTAAGCTTTTTGCCATCAATGAGAAAAGGCTCCGAGAGATAGATTTCCTCTGATCGAACAAGTTCGGTGTTATTTGCTATTTGCCAGCGGCTTGAAAAAATGCCATCACGGTTCATGTCAATTAGACAAACAGTTTCCCCGGAAAGGGAGAATAATGGGTTGTTCCTGCTAAGGGGTCGTAGATTGATGGGATATTCGTTGTTATCGAGTCGAAGACTGCCACTTCGGTATTCGGCTACCCTGGCATAAGCTTTATCTGCAAGAATGATCTGGTAGGTTACTTTGTAATTGTGTTTTTGAACATTGGCTCGCTGCTGAACCTGCAGGACGACATCGGCTATTGACCTATCGCCAACTTTACGAAAACTCAAAACAGGCTCATAGTTAAAATCCGAATCACCATCGGTGTCGACCACGTATTGAACACTATCGAAAGTATCTTTATATCGGATCAAATTAATCGGTAGAAAAGATTCATCAGATAGAATATTACTGACCTCGATTTCTCGCCAAGTCGCCGGATATTTTAGATTAGCTGCCGGCAATTTGTTGAAAAGGAAATTACCCATTCCGACCAGCTTCCCGGTATCGGGTAGCATGACTGTTTTCAAAGAAATCTCAATATTGCCTTGCGCACAAAGCGAAACCGGGACCAATAAAATTATTATCAGAAAATATACTGTTAATTTTGATTGCATGAATAACCTCCGGTTGACACATTTTGCGATGCTCTCGATTGCGTGCTGACACAGAACGGGTACATGAACCACCACCTCCCGCTCAAACATGTTTCTATCAAATGACGGGCTGGATTAAGCGATCCGATTTTACTCAGACATAGTCTAGGCAATCCTTTCTGAAAAAGGGAGCGTCGGTCCCGATATTTTTGTCGAAATCTTGGTGTGGCGTGTCATACGAAGTTTACATGAAGTCACTCTCTGTGCTCTTGTGAACAATATGAGACGAATGTTCTCGGTAATAAGTAGTCTCAGAACATAAGGAGACGGTGATAATCCAACTCGTAGGAAAGATGTCAAAGAACAACTCAATAGAACACTCGAAATAAATCCAATCACGACTTTAGTATGAAAAAATACTCGACCTAATTCCTAAGTAACTCGTACTTTAAATTTTTCAGATGTCTTTCAATGCATTTAAGGAACCATTCAGAGCCATGCCCTATTCCATACTAACAAATCCTTGGTAACTGCTCACCAGTGAGCAGATCAACAATTCGGGTTCCTCCAATCACGGTCTTCATTACGACGATACCGGAATGATCTTCAACGACTTCACCGATAATGACAGCATCCTTGCCAAGAGGATGATGGTGCATAGCATCAAGAACCGCATCCACTGCGTTCGGATGAACAAAGGCAATCACCTTTCCCTCATTTGCCACGTAGAGAGGATCAATGCCAAGGATTTCACATGCCCCTTTGACATCCTCCCGAATAGGAATATCCTCTTCCTGAACAGCGATTCTGACTTTTGCAGACGATGCAATTTCATTCAATGCACTTGCCAAACCACCACGAGTGGGATCGCGCAGGACATGAATATCCTTATTCGCTTTAAGCATTTCGCCAACCAATCCATGTAATGCCGCTGTGTCACTTCTAATCTCGGTTTCAAATTCTATACCTTCTCTCACCGACATAACCGCGATGCCGTGTTGTGCGATTGGTCCGTTGATAATAATTTTATCACCTACCTGTGCCCGCTGTGGCGTGATGAAAATTCCTTTGCCAATAATGCCAATTCCAGATGTGTTGATGAAAATCTTATCACCCTTACCGTGATCAACTACTTTTGTATCGCCTGTAACAAGAAGAGCACCTGCATGTTCAGCGGCTTGCTTCATCGAGAGAATCAGTTTCCACAATTGCTCCATTGGAAATCCTTCCTCGATAATGAGTGCTGCTGAGAGATAGCGTGGTTCTGCTCCACACATCGCCAGATCATTGATTGTGCCATTCACAGCAAGTGAGCCAATATCACCGCCCGGAAAGAAGATGGGGTTGATGACATATGAATCTGTGGTGAATGCCAGTTGCACACCGTTGACCGAAAAAATGGCGCCATCATGAAGCAGTTCCAGAAATTCATTTTGGAACTGCGGCAGAAACATTTTCTGAATTAATTGTTGCGTCAACTTACCACCTCCACCGTGGGCAAGCAGGACGTTCTTGTATTCGGTGATTGGCAAGGGACAGGCAAGGATGTTTCCATGGTTGTTAGTAGTGTTGCTGTTCATAGCATTACGTCATTGTTTGTGGTTCTAAATTCTCTCGTCTATAATGGTAATACGCTGCACAAGCGCCTTCCGATGAAACCATCGGTGCGCCGAGCGGATGTTCGGGAGTGCATTGACCTGCAAAAGCAGAACACTCATGCGGCTTCTTCAATCCTTGCAATACTAATCCTGCGATGCACAGAGGAGACTCTTGCACTTCCAAAGGATTCAGTCCGAAGATCTTTTCGGCATCGAATTCTTGATACTTCTGGGTTAATCGATATCCACTTTTTGGAATCATCCCGATGCCCCTCCATTTGCGATCAGTGATCTCAAATACTGCCGCAAGGAGCTGCTTTGCGAGAACATTTCCCTTAAGTGTCACTGAGCGAGCGTACTGGTTTTCAACCTCACAACGTCCTTCTTCAAGTTGTTTTATCGCCATGTAAGTTCCCTGGAAAATGTCCACTGGTTCAAAACCAGTAACAACAATCGGGACTCGATATTTTTCTGAAAAAGGAATGTATTCTTCAAATCCCATGACCGTGCAGACATGTCCGGCAGCCAGAAAACCCTGCACCATGCTCATTGGTGATGAAAGAATTGCTTCCATGGCGGAAGGAACGAGAACATGCGAGCAAAGGATGGAAAAATTCTTCAACCCCAGCCGTTTTGCTTGATAGACTGCCATCGCATTGGCTGGAGCGGTCGTTTCAAAACCAACTGCAAAGAAAATTACTTTTTTATCCGGGTTCTGTTGTGCGACTTTCACGGCATCGAGCGGAGAATAAACAATGCGCACGTTTCCGCCTTCGGCTTTCACACTAAGTAAATCCTTTGTTGAACCCGGAACTCGCAGCATATCCCCGAACGAAGTAAAAATAACATCTGAACGCGATGCAAGAGCAACTGCCTTATCAATGAGCTCAGTCGGCGTGACACAGACGGGACAGCCGGGACCATGTACCAGCGTAATCTCCTTCGGCAACAATGACTCGATGCCGTATTTCACAATCGTATGCGTCTGCCCCCCGCAGATTTCCATGATTGTCCACGGTCGCGTGGTTATTCTCGCAATAGCACGAACGTACTCGTGAACCTTTTCCGGATTTCGATATTCATCAATGAAACGCATGACAATCTTTAAGATTCGTCCATCTAACCCATGGATTTTAGATACTCGAAGACCTGCAGTGCTTCTTCCTCGTCAACCTTGCTGATAGCAAACCCAACATGAACTATCACATAATCTCCAACCTTAACTTCAGGAAGCCAGGCAAGGCAGACATCTTTTTGAATGCCAGCGAAATTCACTTTACCCATCGCCAGTATGGAGGAGCGATTAATCTCAATTACTTTACCGGGAATTGCCAGACACATTGATGTTCTCCTGAGATTGTTCTTCCTTCTCAATTGCATCACATGATTCAATGAGCACACGATCACTTCCATTCGCATTCATGATCAGCATCAGTGGCAAATGTATGATGACACCATCCACGCTGACTTTGCCTATCGCTTTGCCATCTTCAATATAGATTTCTATAATTCTACAACTGAGAAGTATCATAGATCTTTTCATTTTGTTTTATTGATGAACTATTATTAGTTTGCTTCTCTGATTGTTTTCTGATCAATGCGTAAATCTGTCCGAGTACGATGCCACCATCGTTGGGTGGAACACGCTGATGCCAGTATGGCTTGAATCCTTCTGCTGAAAGCCTGCTGGCTGTTCGCTCAGTGAGATACTTGTTTTGGAAACAACCGCCTGTGAGCACAATTCTTTCTTCTCCAATCTTTCGAGCAACTTCCACAATGATTTCCGTGAGTGTATTATGGAATTTTGTTGAAATAACTTCAATTTGAGTGCCGATCTTTAGGTCTTCAAGAATTCTGTGGATCATTGGCGACCAATCAATGATGATTTCCAATTGCCAATTGCCAATTGCTAATTGTTTATCGCCATCAGCAGAAATTGAAAATTGGCAATTGTTAATTGAAAATGGATAACAGTCATTAGTCTCAACACTTGCAGTCAAAAACTCCAGTTCCATTGCTGCCTGACCTTCGAAAGACATCTTTTGCCTTACACCGATAATAGACGCAACAGCATCAAACAATCGTCCAACACTTGAAGTCAGTGGCGCATTGAAATTCTTGTCAAACATCTGTCGAAGTACTAATAGATTTTGGTGACTGAACGTGTTGAGAGGAATCACATCGTCTCTATCGAACAAGCTCTTGCCAAAAAGTTCATATAGTACACCAAGCGCTGTTCGACATGGTTCCTTGATTGCTCGTTCACCACCGGGCAGCCGGAATTGTTTGAATGTTGCAATACGCCGAAATGATGTTTCATCCGTTAGTAAAAATTCCCCGCCCCAGATTGTATCATCGAGACCGTAGCCAGTACCGTCCCACGAGATACCAAGAACTCTTCCCTCAAGTTGATTTTCTGCCATGCATGCGGCAACATGGGCATAATGATGTTGCACTTGGTGGAGCGGTAGCCCTGTTTCTGTCGCATAGCGTGTGGAAAAATAATCCGGATGCAGATCAGCAACAATGGTTTGAGGCTCCACTTGATAGAGTTTTTTAAAACTTACGATGACGTTCTTGAACGCCTCGAATGATTCTTTCGTCTCCAGATCGCCGATATGCTGGCTGATGAAAATGTGGTTGCATGATGTCATTGCAACGGTGTTTTTCAAGTGAGCACCTACAGCCATAGCAAGTAGGTGCGATTCATGAATCGCACTTACAGAAATTGGCAGCGGAGCATAACCACGGGCTCTTCGTATTACTAACTCTCGTTCCATCATCACCCGTACAATCGAATCATCAACATGCCGAACAATGGGGCGATTGTGAACAAGAAAAACCTCTGCGATTCCCTTGAGCCGAGTGAGTGACTCATGTTCATCAGTACAAATCGGCTCATCTGAAAGATTCCCACTCGTTGCAACAACAGGAAAACCTAATGCTCGCATCAGAATATGATGCAGCGGCGTGTAGGGAAGCATGATTCCAAGATAAGGATTGTTTGGAGCAACAAAGCTTGAAATTTGAGATTTAGAATTTGGGATTTGAGCTTTGCGTACCAACAGTACAATCGGCGATTCGGGTGAGAGAAGAAGTCGTTCTTCGAAATCATTGACAATACAATATTCTTTTACTAATTCGATTGCGGGAAACATCACGGCAAATGGTTTTTCCTCACGATGTTTTCGTTCTCGTAGTCTGACGACCGCTTCCTCGTTGCGTGCATCAACAATGAGTTGAAATCCGCCAAGTCCTTTGACTGCTACAATTTTCCCAGAACGGATTGCTTCAGCAACACTCAACAAAGCTGCGTGATGAATTTCAAGTACCACGCCGTTTTCATTCCACAATTCAAGATGAGGTCCGCACTTTGGACATGCATTCGGCTGAGCATGGAAACGACGGTCGGACAGGTTTTTATATTCATATCGGCACTCCTCACACATCTCAAAAATCTTCATCGATGTATTGGGTCGGTCGTACGGGAGTGCTTCGATAATAGTATACCGAGGCCCGCAGTTCGTGCAGTTGGTGAACGGATACAGATGCCGTCGATTCGACGGATCAAAAATCTCTCTTAAACAATCAAGGCAAGTGGCTGTATCCGGCAAAACGAACGCCGTTCGCTCTCCATTGCTTTCACTGGGTCTAATTTCAAATCGGGAAAAACCTATTGGATCAAGGAAGGAAAATTCCAAACTCTGGATAAAGGAACGTGGCGGTTTCTCTTTTTCGAGACGAAGAAGAAATGTATCAAGAAGAGGTTTCTTTCCTTCTACTTCAATAAAAACACCTTGAGCTGAATTCAACACCCATCCTGTCAAATTCATCTCCGCTGCAAGAAGATAGACGAATGGACGAAATCCAACACCCTGCACGGCGCCACGAATAGTTATATAAAGACGTCTTACCATACTATTTCTTGAGTTGCGCAAGAAGCCAGTTACACCACTCTGCAATTCCTTCATTAGTAGTGCACGACGTTTCAAAGACCCTGAGGGATGGACTGATTTGCAGTGCATTACGTTTGAGTATTTCAAGATCGCAGTTCACATACGGCAGCAAGTCAACCTTGTTAATGATGAGAACATAAGAAGTGCGGAACATGCCGGGATATTTTAAAGGTTTATCATCTCCTTCTGTTGTACTGACAACAACAATCTTCATTGCCTCTCCCAGATCGTAGTTTGCCGGACAGACAAGATTACCAACATTTTCAATGATAAGCAACTGAATATCCTTGAGATCGATATTCTGCAAAGCGTCTCGAATAAGATTTGCTTCAAGGTGACATCCGCCGCGAGTAACAATTTGAACAGTGGGAACACTATATTGTGCCACACGCTGAGCGTCAAGACATGTTTGCACATCACCTTCAATGACAGCGATTTTTACTTTATGTCTTAGTCGTTCCAGGGTTCGCTCGAGGATACTTGTTTTGCCTGATCCCGGTGAGCTGACAAGATTAATGACAAATACATCACGCTCTGCAAAGAAAGCCCTGTTTTGACCAGCAATTTCATCGTTCTTTTCAAGAACTTTTCGCTCAATGGTAATGACGCTCATATCTCTTCTTCGACGGGTTTGTTCACTTCGATTTCGGCAATGTCCAATTCAAGCCCTGATATAATGTAAACGTTACTGCTTCTGCAGGATTCACACAGTACTATCCCGACATCATTTGAAGATGTTTGGTGGCATACGCTGCACTGTACCATGAACGGCACATGCTGAATTTCCAGGCGAGTTTTTTGGAGAGGTGTCTCAGCTGTGATCGCACGAAACGAAAAATCGAGCGACTCCGGCACGACTCCAGACAATGAGCCAACTCGTAACTTTACCTGAGACACATACCGGAGGTCTTCCTCTGGCACATACTCTCGGACGGTTTCGAGAATACTTTGTGCTATAGATAATTCATGCATCGCTGTGCCATGACAATCCTTCTACATGAATTACTTTTTATTCCACTCAACACTATTACCGCACCCAGAAAGCAAATGTTAAGTGACATCTCATGCATAGTCACTTCATCTCCTCACTTAGCTTCATCCGCAGCGACTCTACCTCTTCCTTAAGGATGGTGACCGCCAATGGAATCGACTTTTCTATCTCAGGAGAAATCTTAAGTCCAACCTCAAGTTCTTTGGGCTTTATTCCCATTACCACGATTTCCGGCGGAGAAGGGTTCTTAAGAACAACTAGAGAGATAATGTCCCGCAACCCCAGATCGTGAACCGACAGCGGTGTATATCTTCCTTTTTGAATCTCACTTCCTCTAAAAATTTTTACCTCGCCCGCCTCTCCTTCAAAATGAGCCGCATCAATAAAAATGATGGCGGAGGCCTTGTCCATAGAGGGGAGAAGAGCAAGCCCACCTGTCTCCCCGCGTATCAATTCCACCTCATCAAGTAATCCACCCTCTTTCTCCAATCGCTCGAGAACGTGGATACCAATCCCTTCGTCCTTGAGAAGCACGTTTCCCAAGCCAACGATCAGGATCTTTCCTTCGCGATGATATTGACTTTTGTGATCTCTCATTTCGTCGAGTCATAGAGATGCACAGCACAAGCAATACACGGATCAAAGGAATGAATCGTTCTCAGCACCTCCAGAGGTTTTTCCGGATCATGGACGGGCATGCCCACAAGAGCGGATTCGTATGCGCCTTTTTGGTTCTTGGCGTCTCTTGGAGAAGCGTTCCATGTCGTTGGAACCACCATCTGATAGTGTTGAATCTTCCCGTCCTTGATCTTAACCCAATGACCCAATGCGCCGCGCGGGGCTTCCACGAAGCCACAACCTTGCGCCTCCGCTGGCCACGTCTTTGGCTCCCACTTCTCACGATTGACCGTCGTGTAGTCTTCCTCGCTAATGTTCTCGACCAACTTGTTGAACCATGTCCGCATTTCCTCAGCCAAAACAACTGTCTCGACTCCTCGTGCTAAGGTGCGTCCAAGCGTAGAAAACAAAGCCTCTTTTCCCACTCCCAGCATTTTCAAAGAAAAATCAACAAGTTCAACGATCCTCTTATGCCCCCTTCCATACGCCACAAGTACACGTGCCAGTGGACCGACTTCGACAGGTTTATCCTCATAGCGCGGAGCTTTAATCCATGAGTACTTTCCATCAACATCCAGGTACTCATAAGGGGGCTTGGGGCCGGTGTATTGAGGAGCAGTCTCCCCTTCCCAAGGATGTTTTGCTCTCTTGTCACCAGCCGCATAGGCATACCAAGAGCAAGTAGCATATTCAGTCACCTTCCTTTGGTCAAACGGCTGCACATTATCGACCCTTTTGTTCCAGATAATACCGCCGGGAAAGTAGCAGCTCTCCGGTGAGCCATCAAGTGGGAAATCACCGTAAACGAGAAAGTTACCAAGCCCTTCTCCCCACGTCGTCCAGTCTGGATAGAACGAAGCAATGGCAAGGAGATCAGGGAAATATACTTTCTTGACAAAATCCTCCGCATCTTGAATGATGTTCTTCATGAAAGCGAGCCGGTCGGCATTGATTGCCCGGATGTTGTCAGGATTAATTGGTATCGCCATGCCGCCCACAAGGAAATTCGGAGCGGGATGTCTGCCGCCCAAAATGGTTATCAGACGTGCAACCCCTTTTTGCCAGTCCAGCGCCTCAAGGTAATGCGTAACAGCCAGAAGGTTTGCCTCAGGCGGGAGTTTGTACGCCGGGTGTCCCCAATAGGCATTGGAGAAAATACCCAACTGGCCGGATTCAACAAACACTTTCAACTTATCTTGGACTTCGCCAAAGTATTTCGGACTTGACTTGGACCAGTCAGAGATGGACTCTTGTAATTGGGTGGTCTTCTTCGGATCGGCATTGAGTGCCGAGGTAACATCCACCCAATCGAGCGCATGCAGATGGTAGAAGTGCATGACGTGGTCATGGACAAACTGCATAGCGGCCATGAGATTTCGGATAAGTTGGGCGTTGTCAGGAATTACGATGCCTAAAGCGTTTTCTACCGCTCTTACGGAAGCAAGAGCGTGAACGACGGTGCATACACTACAGATGCGCTGTGTAAAACACCAGGCATCTCTTGGATCACGATCCTTCAATATTATTTCAATGCCTCGGAACATTGTGCCGGAAACCCAGGCATCATTCAGAAAGCCATCCTTCACTTCCGCTTCGATGCGGAGATGTCCTTCGATCCGCGTAACCGGGTCTATTACTATTCGTGCCATGTTGTTATTCTCCTTTATACACTCGTTGTATAGATAGGTGTAAGTTTATCCCAGAAATTTCGTTCGGTGCAACCCACGCAAGGATGACCGGCACCGACGCACCAGGATGTTCCCATATTCCAGCGCATTACTGGACATGCATTGTGTGTCACAGGTCCCTTGCAACCTAATGCGTAAAGGCAGTATCCGCTTCGATGTGCTTCGTCACCGAAATCCGCCGCCATCTCCCCTTTCTCGAACTGCCAGCTTCGCCGGCACATCTCGTGAACAACTCTTCGATAAGCAAAGAGCGGCCTCTGTTCAGAATCCAGCGTCGGAGGTTTACCAAAGAGAAGAAAATGGACGATGGTCGCCATGATGACATCCCCGATCGGCGGACAGCCTGGAATATTAATAATAGGTTTTCCCTTCACAATCTGATCAACTCCTTTTGCCGACGTGGGGTTCGGATTAGCGGAAGGAAGACCACCAAAGTAGGCACACGAACCGACTGCGACAACAAAAGCCGCGCCTTCTGCCGTCTCTCGCATAACATCAACGCCCGCCTTGCCGCCCATGGTGCAGTAGATGCCGCCTTCTGCCGTTGGAATAGCGCCTTCTACAATGAGTATGTACTTCCCCCAACTTTCTTTTATGGCAGCTGCTCGCGCATCCTCTGCTTGTTTTCCCGCGGCCGCCATGAGCGTCTCATGATAGTCCAGCGAGATGGATTCAAGAACCGCCTGAGCCACACTGGGGTGATCGGCTCTGGTGAACGACTCTGTGCAGCCTGTGCACTCTTGAAAATTCAGCCAAAGCACCGAAGGGCGTTTCCCAATTCCGAGTGGTCCACGAGACTCAATTGCTTTGGCTATTCTTGCGGTAAACATTGGCGGTAGTCCTAAGACAGCCGCCATTACTCCACAGAATTTCATGAAGTCGCGCCGAGTCACACCCCTTGCATTGAATGCAAAGGGAAGGTTTTTGTCAAGGTCATTATCGTTCATAAGACATTTCTCCTTTCCCATGACAAATTAACAATGGCAATTTCGTCTAACGTTTGGCGTAACAACGTAGACCTGTTTGCCACATAAAAGATCAATTTTTTCGTGGCGAACAGGATGAAGCGAATACAACTCTATGTCCAATTCAGTTTCATCAACATCTTATCAACCGAATGAGCATCGCGATTATGCCTTTTAACTGCCGGCGCAAGTGCAAACGTAATACACTACTAGTAAATCTTGGACAAAACATAAACATACCGCAACGGAGTAGAACCTACGTTTGTCACGTCGTGTTCGTTGCCAGCAGGGATGTGGATGACGGATTCCTTTCCGATTAGTTGCCTACCAAGACCTTCGGCCTGAACTTCGCCGATGCCGTCAAGAATTACGAGCAGTTCTTCGTTCTTCCCGGTGTTGTGCGAGCCAACATTCTCTCCCGGCTGGAGAGTGATAAGCGCAGACCTCATACCTACACTTCGGGAAGAATTTAAGATTGGAAAGTGCTTGACTCCGTCGGACGAAAGAGACAGCACAAGCGGAACCACGCTATTTCCAGTGCGTTGCACCTCGAGAGTTGCGTTCATTGATAGCTATCCCTCCTTATTGATTGTGTCACGCTGCTCATGCCTGATCCACCAGTTGGCGAGCATCGGAAGTAAAGCGATTTGACCCAAACCAGCAATAAGACCAGGCAGGAACGCTGCTTGGAAATACTCCAGATGATTCGTTGTGACCACATTCTCTAATAGAACGGATGTGATGAAAACGGTTCTGCCAACCACCAAAGCGATTACCATCGACAGCCAAGGATTCATTGCGGTCCGTTCACGTAGGAAGCCAGCTACCAGACCGTAAGTGAGTAATTCCAGCGTCATCGATGGAAGGATGCTTGGCAGAGGAAAACCGGAGATGAAGTAGCTCAGGATGGGAGCAAGAAAACCCGTCGAGGCACCACTACGCCAACTATAGATAAAACCAGCTGAGAAGACGGACCAGTGTATCGGTAAGAAGTACCTCACGGGCGCGCCAGATAAATGCGCTATCAAAGGCAAAATCACAGATGCACCGATGAGCGAGAATTGGAAAGCATAGACTCGAAAACCGGATAATAGCAAGACCGGTTTGCAAAGAGAGATTGCAGATTGATTGTAGCTCGACATCTAGAATATTATCTTTTCTTTGGGTTGTGATTCCAATCTACTCAATTCTTACGCTGGCAGCTAACTACCATAACTGCAAACTATTACGTCTCTTTCGTTTTTAGTCCGATCGCAGAATCAAATGGGCTAACAATCTTGCCAAGAGTTTTCTTACTTACCTGCGTGCCAATCTCTGTGGTTTTTGAACCCTCATGCTCAAGCAATTCTAACCGTGCTATCTCGAAGAATCAAACTCAAATAGAAGATCGTTTTCTCAGGTTCCGTTCCAGCTTCATATTAATTGTGAAATGACAAAGGAATAGTAATGGAAATTTTTGTCGTTGTCAAGTATTTTTTCACCAACCCCGGTGACACCTACGAACGCTTGACGGCTTTGCGACCCAGATAGAATAGAATTCCATCCGACGAACTTCTATCTATAGCAACCCAGCCGAAACACGCTTATCTTACCCTTTACCGCGCGCCTTCTTGATTTGGCTTTCGATTTTGCCAGGATCAGAAAAACCAGGATAAATTTTCTTGAGCTGGACGAAGGTTTCCCAGGCTTTCTCGTAGTCTGAGGTCATATAGTAGGCAATGGATAGATTGTACAGTAGTTTCGGCTCGTCAGCAAGTTTCATCTTACGCGCCATCTGCAAATGCTTCAACGCGTCCTGGGGTTGCTTTTGTACCAACATGATTTCACCCAGCAGCTCATGCGCTACAGCGGTCTCCTGGATTTGAAGCGATTTGTCCAAGAGGACGCGGGCGTCATCGAGCCGGCTCGCCTTTAAAAGCAGCTGCGCTCTCCGCAGATAGCTGGCGACAGATTCTTGTTTTTCGTTCAGTGAATTCTTCAGGGCTTTTAGACTTGTTACTGCCGGTGAGTCCGGCGCCAACCGCTCTAGTTTAGAAAGTATCGCGTCGGCTTTTTCGGCCTGAGAATTGGTGCAATAAGCCACACCCAGGCTGTACAGAATCTGCGGATCATTGGGCGCCAGCTGATCTGCTTTTTCAAGATACGAAATGCCTGCCGGAATACGGTTGAGTGCCACCGATAACTGCCCCAACCATTTGTAAACGAAAGCCGTTTCCTCAAACCTGCGGAGACTGTTTGCCAACACCAGCGCCCGGTCGTAGGCTTTCATCTCGACCAGTAACTCGAGTGCCGGCTGGTAGAACAGCTCCAAGTAGGGTACGATGGTAATCAGCGCGTTATATTCGGCGAATGCCTTTTCCAGCTCACCTCTTTTCTTGTAGTATTCAGCGAGTTCGATATGGCCTTGTTCCAGGGTTATATCGCCCGTCTTCAGAATCCTGAGAGCGAGTGAGTCTACCTTGGTTGTCGCCAGATATTGATCCAGAGCCAGATTCGGACCTGAGGTTTGCTTGAATGGCCAGCCTCCTTTCAATTGTAGAATGGAGAGCTCTGCATAGATGCTATCAAGAGCCGTATAGCCCCAGTGTCCGCGGTAGTAGCCTGTAGGCTTGATATTTCGTTCATTCCAGACTTGACTGATGAGGCCCGCCTGGCGTAGGGCATGGTAGTAGGCGTCCGCCATCAAAAAATAGCCATCGATATTTGGATGCAGATGTTCTTGAATGAGACTATTGCCAATCAAACCGTGATGGGTAGCATCTTCAAACCGTGATACCATCGGAACAACAGCGGTGCCAAATTCTCTGGCCAAATCATGAATAATTTGATTAAACTCCTCGGTAGCGCGAAATCGCAACGCATCCAGGTCTTTGGCGCGATAATAGGCTCTGCGCGCTACTTCAAACTTGCCTGCTTTTTCAAGCGCCTGCGCCTGTTGAAAGACCGCCAGCGCCGCCGGCAGGGTGTCATACCTGACAGAGACAAAAGGCTGCTGATCCCGGATGTTGCTGACGAGTTCGCTAAGCAAGATGGGTACCTTGGCTTTGCGTGCTTTCTCAAGGATCTCCTTTAGATTGTCATGAAACTGCGCCTTGCCGGCGCGATAGAGCGGGCTGTTGAGCGGCACCACTTTGTCTTTGACGATGCGTGCCATGGTGGTTGCCGTCCAATCACTTTGAACCTCCAAGCCGGGAGCAGAACCGATTGATTTGACCATTGCTCGGACAATATTCCGAACCAGGACAACGGTCTTAAATCTTTGTAATGCCAAGTAGGATTTGATCAGCCAGCGATAGCGCCCCAGCGACTCCACCGAGCCGACGCCCAGTGCGCCGTAAAACTCGTTATGACCCGCATAGATCAATAGCGCATCAGGTTGCTGGTGCAGGATTTCATCCATGAAATCCAATAGCGTGTAACTGTTGATGGCGGTGAAGGCAGTGTTCACGACTTCGATGCGGCGATCTGGGAAAGTGTCCATGAGGCGGCGATGTAGAATTCGCGAAAACATCAGATTGTTGCCGTACGGAAATCCCGCTGCAGTCGAACCGCCAAGAACGAAAATCCGATAACAGTTCTTGGGCTTCTGTTTCAGGAACAGGTCCTTGCGCGGCGTCGGAACAAAACTCGTTTGGGAAAAGTAACGGCGCCCCACCTCACGATTGATACCATAGTAGGCAGAATTCTCGTCCGGGGCAGAAACAAAAAGAGCCGTATTACCGCCATAATTTACGATCCGCAAGCCAATCTCTAACAAGACAAGAAAAGCCACTGGCAGCAAAAACAGCATGAGTTGAAAAAATAGTTTTTTTCTGCCGGAAAGCTCAAGTTCAAGAGGTGGTTTTCTGTTCTCACTCCGGATTTTCTTTTTGTTGACTTTGTTCATGGTTTCAAAATAAGAAACGGCTAAGAAAAAAGCAATCAGTAATCGCTTTGACCAGACAACTTATTCATGCTGGGCGCATGATTGGAGAGGAGAGGTGTCACTATCCATTTTTGATAAAATCATTCGGGCGGGATTCTACCCCAGTTTTTTTTAAAAACAGAGCTACCTTTATGGTTGTTCTCAGTGCTGGAAGGCAGGATTGAGCGACGAGAATCTGGTGCGTTCCTAAAAATCCCTTTAGTTATTTGTTATCGGAAGTGTATGGAATATGGTTGGACTCCAGCCATTCAATAGCAATTTGTTCCAGTACGGCGCCACGGAAGTGATACCAATCCTCGACAATTCCGCACTCATGAATGGCATTCTTGAATCGCCGAAATGCTCCAGATCTGCGCACGTAATGGAGGAGTTTATCACGCAGTTTCAAGTCGTCTCGTGAAAGGCAGAACCGCTCCATAATGGCATATTCATGAATATCAAATTTGCTTGGCAGCGCCAAGTATTCAACAGACACAAGGACTTCTTGAGTTTTGCGAATTGCCTCTTGTTGCCATTCTGGATAGTCGTCAATAGTTTCTCCACTCTCAATGATGTCGATTTCTTCTTCGCCAATCGTGACAAGCTCGCCCGTGCGTCTGTTGAGATAGGTATGAAGCTCATCACTTGGCAAATCCATTACCTCTACTACAGCTTTAAGTGAAACCACGGGAATCATATCGTGATCTTCCTATAAATATGAGTTGCAAGACACATAACATCTCCGAAAACTACGCAACGCCGAACTCTTTGTATATGATTGGGTGCAACATTGAGCGCGTTCTATATTTCAAGCTCAGCATGAGCACGTGCGCTGATTTACAAAATGAATGCGCGTCGTAGGTTTTCGATGTTATGTGCTCGTGCCGCACCGCAAGGGATCAATTGTTTAAAACTCCATTTCTTGCAAGTAGGCTCAAAGTCTCGTCAATCACCTTAAGATTCCGAGAGAGTTGCAGCAGGGCATCTCTTAGCGCTACCCATTCACTCCGTGCTATAACTTTTCCACAATTGCCGCCAGCGCCTTCAGTCCTTCGACCTCCGCGTCTCGCGCTGCCTTTAAATGCTGAATGGCGGCCTGCCGCCGCTGCTTGTCGTTCAGGTTCGCTATTCGCTGCGCCTCCGGGATGTTATGCGGCAACACCTGCGTCATCATTGCAAGACTGTTTGCGGCACGGCGGTAGTGTTGGATTGCCTGGTCGAAGAGCGGACTCAAAGCCGGCGCGCATTGAGCCTTCGCTTCTTCTAAAAACTCCACCGCAAATTTACGCCCTTCGGCAAACTCGGCGGAATTGTAGGATGCTCCATAGGCATCCTCCTTTCCAGCCTCGAACAGTGAGATCCAGCGCGCGTATCCTTCAGGACCCGCTTTGCAGTCCGCAGGCACCCACTGCTTGGAGTTAGCTGAGAATTCCAGGACGAACTGAAAGGCTTGTTTCGCCAGCTCTGGAAAGGGCACGTTCGCTGCCACTGGTCGCACAAAGTGCATGCCGAGCAGGCCGATGTCTGTCTGGCCAAGCTCATACCAGTAAACCGGTCCTTTCCCTTGCTCTGCCTCCCAACCTTTGTAGTAGTAACCGATGTCATCATAGCCAACAATGAGGTATCGGATCGGATTTTCAAGATAGAATCCGTAGCAGGCGTTACCACTATCGATCGCCTGCCTCGTTCGATCCCAGACCAACTTTTGTTTGGCCGGAAAATCAGGATTTGATTTATGTGACCAGATGCTGGTAACCTCAAAGCCTAAATTCTGGCCTAGCTCGTACGCTCTTTGCTTATTCCAGACTGCCATGCTCTTGGCTGCCGCGGTTTCATCAATGTTGATCAGAAAGCCAACGCCCGTTGCCCCGTAGAGCTGTGCATCAGTAATGGGGATATCAAGGCTTTTAGCACAAGCTTTCATACATCCCAACTCCGTATCGTAGTGCATCTCCCATTCAAGGTTTTTTGTCCGCTTCATAGAACTGTATTCGATCTTTGGATGTTTCGCCACATACTCCGGCGTCATGATTGCGGGAAGGAGGTATTCTCTGATCGCCTCGTCATAATCTACCGGCACGATATGATTCGCAGCAGTTACTACGATAATGGTATTAAGTGACGGAACGATGGTAATGCTCTGCCCGCCCCAGCCGCCGGCTACTAAAGTTTTGATTGGCATCCCTTTGACGAAATGCACCTTGGGCCACCAGTGATTGAAATACCTGGGCTTCGGATGCTCAAAACGCTGCATAGCGCTATCGACCCAGGCGGTGGGAAGGATTCTGGAGCCAAAGTATTCGCCACCAGAAAGGTATAACCAGCCGAGTTTTGCCATGTCACGCGGAACCATCTGAAAGCCATCGGACTGATCCCAGCGACAATTGGAGATGTCCAGCGGCGTAAACAACTCGTTCTGCACGAGTAGAAGATAATGCGTCTTTGTTACCCGGTTGAGGATTTCCTCCAATGCAAGAATAGATCCCGTGTTGTACACAAATCGCTCTCCGGGGTGATAGACCAAGGGTCGCTCAAAAAGGTTGCGAAAGCGATCCGGACTTTTTTTCATGATTGAAATATCGTTTCTGGGATCCAAATAGGAAAGAGAATGCTCGTCCCACTGCAATCCTGTCGTCATGGTCAGCAGATGATAGAGGGTGAGTGAGCTTTTTTCTCCCGTTCCCAGAAGATCGTTATACTCGGGGAAAAATTGAGAAAGGGGCGTGTACACATCCTTGATAAGCCCGCGTTCAATGGCGATGCCGATAGCAGCGGCCGTAATTACCTTGGCGATAGAAGCAATTTGATGCGGTTTATCGCGATAAAAATTGTAAAAATACTCGTCAACGATGAGCTTCCCATCTTTGACAACGAGGACACTGTGTAAGTTGGGGAACGCTCCCGCAAGGATGCGTCGCATAAGGGCAGCGATTCGACTGGTATCGATTCCCGCTGCGACTGCATTGGCGACCTCCCAGCCATCCTCTCCTTTTTCCGGCGCTGAATAGGCATAGTCGAGGATTCTCTCTCCATTTTTCCCCAGACGCGGCACTTGGTAATCCAGCAGAAAATGAGGATCTTTATTCCTGCGCTTGAGAATCAGCGGAAACCTTATTCCGCCTCCGCTATAGCGCCCTTTGATGTCATCCTTTCCCACCGTACCTTCATAGAAGGCATCGGATAACCCGATTTTCATGACCAAGTGATCACCTTCAAGCTTTGTTTCTTCTACCGGAACGTTGTTGAGGGGATAATCGGGACTGTCGCTGAGAGCCGAAAGCGTTTCATCCTCATTGACGGAAATTCTATAGACCAATCGAATGTCCAGGCCGAATACGTGCAAATAGCCTTCCCAAACACCCGCAACGTCGGATGGCTGGATTTGAGCATGGACGGAGGTGAAAGAAAAAAGCAAAGCTCCGATGAAAAAAAGCAGTGTCGACTTTTTCATAGCAGAAATCCTCTAAGTAGACGATAAAGCATTTAATGATTCAGTAATATATAGTTTTCAGCCAACTTGAAACTATGACCTTGCTAACATTGTAGCGAACCGAAGACCATGATGATTTTATGGTCTAGTAATTTTATGACCTCTCAATCTATCGCGGCTCCGATGATCGTTTCAAAAAACCAAACGAACACTTCATTGCCCTTTATAAGACGGCGCTATTCACCAAATCAGCTAACTTCAGAACATCCTGCATGAACCATTAGTCAATAAAACTAGTAAACGCAGCAAATAGTCCACCCTCAGAATCACTGCGATGATACGCCTACCTTGGTTACTCGCTATTGATTTCCGTAGCCTACTGTGGTAATAGGTGTAAACGATCACTGATTGCGTCTTCCGCTCCGCTGAATCTAGTAAGATCGGGAGCAAAAAAGATAAGTTCCTGTGAACAAAGCGAAACGATCCTGGTACGGAATTCAATCCAGCAGAAGATAACAGACTGTCATCAATCTGCATCGACATGAGCACTGACTAGAAAGATAGTAATTCAATTTTTAGCCCCCTTTGAATCGTTGTGATTATGGGCGAATTGTATTCATGGCCCTGCTGGGTCGATCACGTCTAATTTCTTAGTCCGTCGTCTTAGTGAGTCGCTTCTGCAGATCAGCGATTCTCGTCGTGAATACTGGTCCCAGTTCTGCTTTCCCGTCCAGTTCGTCCGCCCAATTCGCCCAGTGCTTTGCTGCAGAGGTGCGTTTTGCCGTCAGAAGGGCTTCGCTGCAGCCAATCGCGGTTTCAGTAATGTTGCGGACGAGGTTTTTAGTATAGACTCTCCGGATCGGGCTGCGATCCTGGTCACTGATCCACACCCCGGTGAAATCTTCTGGATTGAACCCAGCCAAACTTGCCAGCATCGCCGCCGTGTCGGGAGTGCTGGCGATAGTTGCATCGTGCCATTGCAAAAAGGCACCGGAGAATTGCATATTGTCCTTACAATCAGCAAAGTAGTTCTCGTTCACAGTTACAGCCACGGCCAGTGGTCGATTAAAAGCGCCACGGGCTTTCTGTTCCACCCATTTGCGAAAGATTTGATCGGAAGGAGTAACAACGTTGCCTTGTTGATCCTTGAAGGCCTTCAGGGATTGCAGTTGCTCATCGTCGAATGGAAGCGGCACGCCGGCATCATCGCGGATGAATCGAGCGTACCAATCCTCGTTTAGGGTTCCGCAATTCACTATGGCAACGTCTCTTCGGAATCCGTCGACCTCCTGAACAGCACAAGGTGGATAGGTGTCCATATCGCCATTGGTGATAAGAATTGCATTTTCCGGCAGTCCTTGCAGCATCCAGCGTCCGTAAGCCAGGGCGGTGTTTGTCAAAAATCCTGTTTCCACAAGCCTCCTCAAAGCCTTCCGCATCAATGCCGGATCGCCGCGGTGAATCGCCTCCCCCCAGATTAGCAGCCAGGGATTTCCGTCGGTTGAATCGCACGTAACGGCCTTCATTATATGAAACCAGGTGGTGTCTGAGTTTGCTTGTGTCCACATCCCCATCACTGGATTGGCAGCCTCAGCGATCACCGTATGAGCAAAGCTGTTACACGGTTCCAGTGCGAGTGCTTGTCGCGCCATTTTTATGGCTTCCTCCTTTTTGCCCAGCCGGCGATATGTTTCTGCCAGCCAAACGCGGTCCTCGGGATTGTCGCGATCCTGAGCGACAAGCTGCTCAAACAGTGGGAGTGCTTGTTCGATTTTGTTCGCGCGATAGAGTGTCATTACTTCGTCAAGATTGGCCGAGGGCTGTTTTGAGCACCCGGCTAAAATCCCGGCAAGTGTTACAAGCGTGATGGTCAAGTAAAGACGTAAATTAATCATAGCGGAACTCCTTTCCTGATTGAACAATTCGATTTAGACATTCACAGTTTAAGTAGTTCCAGTGATTGAGGGAACGTTTACCACCGCCGTCCGCCCCAGTCGAACAAGGTGAAAACCGCCACCGACGTCGATATTACTGTGCCTTCGACCATGACGGCCATTATTATAGACTCAATCAATTTAATTCCAAAATAACAATCAAGCAAAATAAAAAAACAGGAAAAACACCGCGACTCATTTTTACCGGCAAAATCCGGCGATTGCCGATTTTAAGCCTGGCGGAATTTGCTGTCAGTATTATAACCGCGATCTCCAAAGGGTTGCAGCTTCTCCAGCCAAATCTGCTCCAGCAATGTCAATTCATCGCTCAAGTCGAAATTCGGTTCATCTTTAATTTTTACCACCTCGAGAATTTCGAAAACGAACTTGTCTGCCCCAAATTCATTCCATTCTTCCTGTAACGTTTTATTGCGATGCCGTCCGATCGCCAGCATAAACTTGTGACTATTCAACGGCCCATCCAGGTTCAAGCTGCTGCCGAGTAGCACCTTACCGTTGACGGTATTCTTCACCTGAAAAACACCGGCAGATTTCTTCCGCTCTTTATATTCCCGTTTCAAGTCTTTTCTTGATTTCATCTGCAGTTTCCTTGATTCTTATTTTTCAGCAGCGATTGATTTTCCCAATCAACATGGCTGTTTTGATTCATCGATATTGATCTGTCAAATATTCCCGAAGCGGATGATCATAATCAGAACACAAACCCAGACTGATTGAATTCCACTTAGAACTCGACGGTGACGCCGCCAACAGGGAACACTTGATATTGCAGCACCCTTTCCTTACTGCCATCATCATTGTATAGATAGCCCCAGATATTGTCCCGCCCGTAAATATTCATGATATCCAGATAAGTGACCAGGTTCCAGCCGTTAAACATGAACCGGCGATCAAGGCGGAAATCCAACCGGTGATAGGCAGTAAACCGCACTCCGTTTAGCGGGGTACCGGGCTCGATAATCCAAGTCCGGTACTCGGGCAGGTAGGTCAATTTGGTATATGGCCTACCGCCTAGGTAACGCCAGCGCACCGCTGCCTCCACTTGGTCCGCAAAGGGAAAGATTGGTAACGGCGACCAGGAGAGAATTTGATACCATAATTGCTTTTTAAACCATTCATACCAGCCCCGACCCCGTAGGTCCCACTGCGCACCCCCGATTATGGTAAATACGTGGCGGTAATCAAAATCCCAATCGAACGACTTGCCGTTTCTCGGATCGATCCCGCGCGAAATCGAATAGGAATAACTGACGGTGTAATGATATTTATGCGACATCTTTTTCTGCAGGAAAAATTCCACTCCCTTGGCGGAACCGCGACCTTCATTGACTAAATGCCCTTCGGAGTAATCGAAAGGATCGGAGGTCAGTTCACTGGTGGAAACAGGCACGTTCCGATAGTTCTTGAAAAATATCTCCAAGGTACCACGAATGTCGTCGCGAAATAAGCGCTCCAGGCCGAACACCACTTGCCGGGTTCTCTTGTAATTCAAGGAACGGTTGTCCGGATGAGCAGTGATCAAGATGTACGCCGGGGCTTGAGAATGCTGCCCGAAGGCCAGGTTCACGTTGTCCTTGTCCGTAAGGGCAAAGGAAAAACCTAGCCGGGGATCAAATGCATGCTTGCCGGCATAATCAAAGGCATCGAACCGCAAGCCCATGGTCGAGGTCAGTCGACGAAGAGGATGCCATTTCACCTGACCGAAGGCAGCGGTCTTGAACGAAGTGGTTTTATTATGCCGTAGAAAAACGGGATAAGCCATAAACATGGTGATTTTCTGTGGCGGATTCGTGTCTGGATTCCACAGAAACAGTGTGTCTGGATCAGAATAAATGTTTAGGTTAAAAGGAATGGATTTTACCTGGCCACCAAAATTAAATTCCAGTGTCTTGGCAGGCTGAAAAGTAATTTCCTCTCGTAGTGTACGTTCGATTTCCGTGGACAGGTTGGTGTAGAGTTTGCCGGAGTCATGTTTGGCATATTGATCCCAGAAATTCAACGTCTGGGACAAGGTCATCCGGCTAAATCCACGGCTGCCATAGAGATGCTCCCAGGTCGCACCCACCGCATATTGATGGCTCTTGGCAATCACATCCTCAGCCCCACGGCTGTAGCCTGATTCACTCTCAATGTGGATCCAGTCGTTGCCATAAATGCCATTAACGAAGAGCCGATTGTTGCGACCCAAGTCGTACGTAATCTTTCCTTGGAGATTGTAGTAATGTGGCACCGCTGTTAGTCCGGTGGCAGAGATGATCAGGTCGAGGTAACTCTTGCGGGCGCTGAGGATATAAGAGCCTTTACCCCTATTGATCGGGCCTTCAATCATAGCACCGGCGCCGGCCATGCCGAGGTAGGCATGACCGGTTCGCTTTTTTCGATCCCCATCGCGCAGCGAGATGTCGAGTACTGATGAAGCCTTATCGCCATAGCGGGCAGGAAAAGCCCCGGCGTAGAAATCCACCTGCCGCACGAACTGGTTGTTGATCATGTTGATGGGACCGCCGCCGGCCCCCTGATAGGCAAAGTGGTTGGGATTGGGGATTTCGATGTTCTCCATGACGAATAGATTCTCGCCGTACATGCCGCCGCGGACGATGATTTCGTTCTCCTGGTCGGCACCGGACACCACCGCCGGCAGTGCCTGGATCACTCGCTGAATGTCCTCCGCGCTGCCCGCGTCGCTGCGAATTTCCTCATAATCCATGCTGCGGTTCGACACGACTGCGTCTTTCGCCTCATGGAAATAGCCGGCCGTCACCGTGACGCCACCGGATTCGAGCACCGTGGCCACCAGCTCAATGGTCTGCAGGGTGGTTCGACCCGGATTAACCACCACCTGAGTCACGCCGCGGCTCTCGTAACCAAGCATGACAAAACGGACATTATAAATACCAGGGACAATTTGATTGATCTGATAATTCCCAGCGGTGTCGGCAGACGCACCGAGAGAGGTACCTTCAAGAATTACCATCGCTCCCGGCAGCGGTGCCTGGGTGCTCTGATCGATCACCCGACCCCGGAGGCTACCCGGTTTGGTGCCCGAGTCGGCAAATGCACCACTGAAAACAAAGAGTAAAAAAGAAATAATTCCTAGAATTCTCATGATCAGCTCACTATCCAAATAATTCCATTGCATTAACTCACCGGTAGAATCTCCGGTTATCCAAAGTAAAAATCTCTACTGAGCTTACATCTACACGTTTCGTTGAATTTCTTGCACTATCAAGCACTGATGTGAGTACTTTCAATCCGACCTGTAACGAAGGTAATACCAAAATTCGATATTTGCTATTGCAAATTTTCCCAATAACGGCCATTGCTTAGCAGCAACAATAGTTCAGCAGAATCACCATCCTCGGATTACCCGTTGCTTCCATACTATGTCAGTGCTTCCGGCGCAGCACTCACCAATATTTGTTTCAGCTCGTGAAGGCTCAGTGTTGTCGGCACTCCCTTGCCTTGCCAGTGGTTCATGCAACCACTGTAGTCCAGCAGGACACATTGAGCCGGGACGCGGTAACGTTTCAGCTCCCAACCGCCTTCGAGCAGTGTCGGCACGCAGGCTGCGGCAACTATACCCTGACATGGTTTCCCCGGTTGCGGCGCCCAGCGGGAAATGTCGGAGGCGTGCGGAACGATGTAAACTGTAAAGTGGTACTTTTTCCCCATCTCGCGCAGCTGGTTGACGCGGCACTGAGGCAGACAACCTTCACAACGAAGGCCCTCTGACACACGGCTCGCCTGGCAAGAAATTTCGGTGCGACTTCGCAGACAGCCGGGAACCAAAACCGCCTTGGTAGCTGTGGTTTTAAATTCTGCCCTAAATGCCCGATTCGTGATTTCAGCACCGACCATGTTGAGATGATATTCTACTCGAGGCCGGGTACAATGCACCCGGTCTTCTCGCCAACGGTAGCGTTGTCGCGATCTCAGCAAAAATGGCTCGATGTTGGTGGTAAACTCACCTAAAACTTCTTCTGAACGTAAGGTAAACCAATCTGCGAATACAAAGGCGGCAGTGCTCATTTCTTTGCGAGAAGCTGCCGGCAGGGTTTCCCAGAATGCCCGCCAGCGAATGAACCGTAGCGCCTGCTCGTGGAACTCCCCGGTAGCTTCCAGCCACATACAGAGCCGATCGATGTCGGGCAGATGCGGAAGAGCTACCGGTTTCCTCTTACCACGACGGGGAAAAAGAAAGAGCGTTATCAAAATGCCACGGCTAAAGTCAATTGCCGGTTTCCACCGCTGATGATACTTCCGCCACTCAGCCATTCGCGCCAGAGTAACAAATGGCGCTCGGCGGACGGCAAGGGCGTAACCGCCGTAGGAATTCCAGAGGAGGCAAAAACTCAAAAGCTCGAGTAGGAACTCTTCATTTTGGCGCAACTCCTCTAACTCAAACTTGCGCACGTATTCCATGAATTCCGCTACTGCCGGCATGGGCGCGGCGGCATGCTGAATTACCTCATTGGTAAACTCCCGCACCCGCCGGTAGTAAATCTCCGAGCCGGGGTAGTGGGAGGTGAGCGAGTAGGTGACCGGATCCATCAAATTCGTTCTCCCTTTAGACTAATCAAACCACAAATTTTATCGCTAACATCCATGACCAAACCAACCGATATTTTTTAGACTGGCAAACATCTTGGCGCCAGCAAATTCCCCCCACGGATTTTCAACATATCACCATGCAGTTACGGTAAAACCGGTGTTAAGGTTTTAACTTTTTAAGTACGCCGTTGTCACCAAGTGCCGTCGAGGCAGGGTCATCGAGCATAGTCGAGGTAACGCTACTTTTCTCGCTCCGGTTACTTCGACTTCGCTCAGCAACCTGTTTAGCTCACTGAGCGTAGTCAAGACATGGTCGTCGAGTAGGTGCGAAGCGCCATATCGAATTAGAGTCGTCGAGCAAAGTCGAGACGACATTTTCATTCTTCCACCGCTCGTCTCGATACACATCGTTACTCGACGAGCTCAATCCCCCGGTCACCAAGTGCCGTCGAGGCAGGGTCACCGAGCGTAGTCGAGGTAACGCTACTTTTCTCGCCCCGGTTGCTTCGACTTCGCTCAGCAACCGGTTTAGCGCACTGATTGCAGTCAAGCCCCGGTCGTCGAGTAGGTGCTTTGGCACTGTATCGAGACGACACTTTCTCTTTCGTCGCTCGTCTCGATACACATCGTTACTCGACGAGCTAAGTACCCCCGGTTGCTTCGACTTCGCTCAGCAACCGGTTTAGCGCACTGATTGCAGTCAA
>CAZCRQ010000002.1:25904-26021 GCA_964501095.1 uncultured bacterium
CTTTCGTCGCTCGTCTCGATACACATCGTTACTCGACGAGCTAAGTACCCCCGGTCACCAACTGCCGTCGAGGCAGGGTCACCGAGCGTAGTCGAGGTAACGCTACTTTTCTCGCCC
>CAZCRQ010000002.1:26121-32525 GCA_964501095.1 uncultured bacterium
CGTCGAGCAAAGTCGAGACGACATTTTCATTCTTCCACCGCTCGTCTCGATACACTACGTTACTCGACGAGCCAAGTACCCCCGGTCGCTTCGACTTCGCTCAGCAACCGGCCAAAAGTGAGAGTTACGAAAAAAAATCATCCTTCTGAAATAACCATTTTTTGCTTGATTATGCAGCGCAGAATCGCTATTTTTATGGCAATTTAAAATAGCGGCAGTGCGCCGACCATATTAGTTTTTAATTTGAAATTGCTCTGCCTTCGAAAGACCGCAGTCAAGAAATCAGGAAAATCCAATTGAACTCCTTTGGAGAAAACCGAGCATAGCGGTGTGGCAATCAACATAGTCTATCGCACAGAAGAACGGGAAAAACATGACAGAAATCAATATCGCAGTAGTACCGGTGGCAGGCCTGGGCACCCGGCTGTTGCCCGCAACCAAGTCCCAGCCCAAGGAAATGTTACCGGTCGGACGCAAGCCGGTAGTCCAGTATGTGGTGGAGGAGTTGACACGCGTGGGGATGAAACAGGTGCTATTCATTACTGGTCCGGGTAAAACCTCGATCGAAAATCATTTTGATCTGAATGAAGAGCTGATCCAGGCCTTACGAGAGTCTGGCAAAGAAGAGCTGCTGGTGGAGCTGGCCTTCGAGCGCGCGCCGGTGCAATTTTTTTACACCCGCCAGCGCCAACTGTTGGGACTGGGACATGCAATTTCGTGTGCGCAGTCGTTTGTCGGAGATCAGCCTTTCGTGGTGGCATTGGGCGATTCCATCATCGGCATGCACGCGAAGAGCGATATCGTCCAGCGGATGAAACAATGTTTTTTCGACAAGCAAGCTGCCGCCGTCATTGCCCTGGAGGAAGTCCCGCCCAGCGAGGTGCATCACTACGGCATTGCCAAACCCAAAGGCAAAGGCGAAATATTTGAAATTATCGACCTCATCGAGAAACCGGCGCCGGATGAAGCCCCCAGCAATCTGGCGATCGCCGCCCGCTACGTGCTGGCGCCATCGATCTTTGCCGCCATCCAACAAACCCACCCTGGCAAAGGCGGAGAGTTTCAAATCACCGATGCTCTTCGGCTCCTGATTCAAAACGGTGGTAAGGTTTATGGCATCTGTTTACGAAACAATGAACGAAGATACGACATCGGTAACTTCCAAGCCTACTTCCGCGCTTTTCTGGAGTTCACCCTGGCAGACGAGAAGGAAGGACCTACACTACGACATTATCTGGAGACGCTGCTCAATGATCATCATTCGTAAACGCGCATACGCCCGCGCCGGGCTGCTCGGCAATCCCTCGGACGGTTACAACGGTAAAACCATCTCTGTGATCGTGCGCAACTTCTGGGCTGAAGTCGTGCTCTACGAGTGGGACTCGGTAGACATTGTCTTGGCTGAGAACGACCGCGCCCATTTCAGCTCGATCTACGACTTGGCGAAGGACGTAAAACTGCACGGTTACTACGGTGGCATTCGTTTAATCAAAGCCACCATCAAACGCTTCGTGGAATATTGCCAGGCTCGCCAGTTGCCGCTTCACGAGCGTAACTTTTCGGTGCGCTACCAAACCAACATTCCACGGCAAGTGGGACTGGCTGGTTCCAGCGCCATCATCGTTGCCGCTTCGCGCTGCCTGATGGAGTTCTATGGCGTCGAGATTCCACAAGCTGCGCAACCTTCTTTTGTTTTGTCCATTGAAAAAGATGAGTTAGGCATCACGGCCGGGTTGCAGGATCGCGTCATTCAGGTTTATGAAGGCCTCGTTTACATGGATTTCGATCCCAGTCGTGAACAACGCATCGAAGATATTTTATGCTATTATTATGAGCCAATGCCTGTCGAGTTGTTACCGCGACTCTATATCGCCTACAACAATTCCTTGAGTGAGCCAACTGAGGTCTTTCACAACGACATCCGTGGGCGCTTCAATCGTGGCGAAAAAAAGGTGGTCGACGCCATGAAACATTTCGCCCAATTGGCGGCACAAGGTCGCCAGGCGCTACTTGATCACAATAACCGACGGTTGGCAGAATTGATTGACGAAAACTTTGACACCCGGCGCAGTATCTACAATCTGCCAACCTGGCAAATTCAAATGGTGGAAGTGGCGCGGCAATGCGGCGCCAGCGCCAAGTTCGCCGGTTCCGGTGGTGCGATCATTGGCAACGTTCAAGACGAAATCATGTTTAAGAAATTACGCACCCAACTGGAGGCAATCGGCTCCTGCGTGATGAAGCCGATCATTCGTTGATCTCTAAAACTACCGCAAATTTAGACAGAAAATGCAATAATGACACAGGATAGAATCATCAGGAAAAATAGCTCTATCCCCATGGACATGGAACGACTATTTTATGAGTAATAAGCAATGGCACTGTAAAACTCAGTGATTTCAAATTCAAAATACCGGCATAGGAATTTATCTTGGCAACAAAAAATCCTGTTCTACGTTTTGATAGACTAATGCTCAGTCCGAAATTTAGCAAAGGAGAATCTCAATGAGAACAAGCAAATACTATCCGATCCTGATCCTGATTTCCATTTTGTTGGCCAACTCCAGCGCCTGGAGTCAAGATCTTAATTTGTTGCCAAATCCCGGTTTCGAAGAAAAGTCACTTGCCCTCTGGACGATGATGGACTCGTGTAAATTTCAATTGTCTGATTTTGCCAAGCATTCGGGAAAACGCTCACTAGCATTTTATCCGCAACGGGAAGGCGCCGGTATCCGTACCGATGTTGCAGCGATTTTGCAGCCGGGCTACTGTTACCTGTTTACCGGCTGGTTTCGGAATGTCGAGGCAGGTTGGGGACAAGTCGACGTTCTCTTGAGCTACCAGCAAGCTGGTCAGACCAAACAAATCGTAATCGGCCGCGCCGATTGCAACAAAGACATTTGGACTAATTTATCCAACCAGTTTGCCATCCCAGCACAAGCGGAACCATCGAGCCTACAACTGGTTATTAAAACCAGCTGGGGACTAATCGCCTTCTTAGTGGATGATCTCGAACTGCGGCCAGCATTGCAGATGCAAATAGCCTATCTGTCCACGAGTACTGAGCCATCGCTTACCTTTCAAATCGGTCCACATCAGGACCAACGTAACTCAATACGTGTGACCGCGAACCTATTTGATTCCGGCTGCCAGTCGGTTAAACAACTGGTTCAACCGTTAGACAATCCACTGCAGCCTTCCTTACCAAATGGTTTTTATCATGCTGTGGCAGGCACTAAGGATTTAGATGGACGGTTATTCACCGCCGAAAAAATCGTTTGTATCGGTACGCTGGCACAATTGACCCAAACCCTCGATGATCAAGCAAACGCAATTCTATCCATCTCCACTCTGGCCCGTTACCATGGCTGGATTCACTATCTACAATACCTGGCTTCTTTTTATCAAAGGCAAGATGGCGGCGAGGCAGAGCGTACGCAGCAAGCGCTTTATCGCCTGAGCCGCTGGGCACAAACGATTCAGAAAAATCCTGCTGCCCTGGACACGTTGACCGGTGTGCAGGAATGGGCTTATCTGTCAAAAGTAGACGATTCCGGACAGCCGTTTAAGATTGCGATTCCCACCGGCTATAATGCCCACAAGACTTATCCTTTGGTGGTTGTTATGCATGGTTACGGCGGCAACCATATGGAGTATTCCGGTGGCGTAGTCAGCAATCCGGATTATTTTGAATTGCATGTTTTGGGTCGCGCCCGCGGCGGTGGTTATAATGATTTATCCGAAGCGGACGTATTAGACGCAGTCGATTATGTGTGTGCCAACTGGCAAATCGACAATCGGCGGATTCACCTGACCGGGGCCAGTATGGGCGGCGGTGGCACTTTCAAAATGGCGGCGCGTTATCCGGATCGCTGGGCCTCGGGGCGACCGGTTTGCGGTTATGGTAATGATCAGCCAATCTTAAACAGTCTGCACGTGCCGCTTTATTCGACCCACAGTCAAGATGATCCGTCTGTCCCCGTCCTCACTTCTCGGGCGCCACTGCAAAAATTACTAGCGGCGGGTGGGCAGGTCATCATTGATGAGACCAACGGTTTACAGCACGCCGCCTGGAACTATGCCGAAGGTAATAATCGTGCACAGCAATGGAGTCAAGACCAGGTCCGTCTTGAAATCCGCACAGTCCGGCAAATCGATTACACCGCCATTGACCGCTATGCCTGTTCTGCCTATTGGCTGAAAGTGGCGGAATGGGGTAAGCTGCCAGGAGTGGCGCGCTTCAAAGCGACCGCTGGTTTGGAGAATCAGCTCTATCTGGACTTGGACAATATTCGAACTTTGCAGATCCAGGTGCCGAAATCACCCTTTAATCCTCAACAGCAATTAAGAATCTCCGTCAATGGCAGGGTATTTATCACCGTGAAGGCACCACTACCCGATTCGATTTTTGTGACCGAGGAAAATGGGATTTGGTCCGCCAAAACCGATTTTATTGACCGCCTGTCCTTCACCCTGCACACCCCCGGCGGCGTGCATAATCTCTACCATCACGAGCCGCTTCTGATCGTTTATGGCACGGGTGGCGATGAAACTGCACGACAAGCACTGGCACAAGCTGCAGTCGCAGCCAGCAAGAGCGTCCATCCCATGTGGGTTGGCGATGAAGGCGACATCAAAGACGGCGTGCCTAATCACCAGCTGCTCTACGGACATCTGAAAATAAAACCAGATACGGCGGTGACTGCAGCGGATTTAAAAAAATACCATATGGTAGTAATTGGCAAAGCCGATGAAAATCGGCTGGTGCAGAAAATGCAGAGCCAATTGCCGGTGCAATTCGGCACCGAGATCGTCTGCTCGGATGGGGTTCGACTTCCCGGAGAAGCAGCGATCATGGGACTTTATTTCTACAATCCGCTGGCGCCAGACAAACTGATTTATTGGGTCGCCGCTGCGAATCCTTCAGCTTATCGCCCTTACAATTTCCTTTTTCAACTTCAGAATGATAATCCCATTGGTATCGATCTGTTGGTCGTGCAGGAAAACCCGCCCAAAATCGTTAAGGCACGGTACTTCGATAGCCGCTGGCACTGGTCCGATGCTTTTAATCATGTTGCAAAAATCACCGCAGCAGAGAACACCTTCGGTAAAGTGTTTGAGCAGATCGCCAGGGCAATTCGAATAACCAGTGGCGCCGATTTTGCCCTCCAGGCGATACAGGCGCCACCTGATCTACAAGCCGGCGTACTGGGATTGACACAATGGTCTGATTTCGCCGCGGTGGATTTGACAACCCCCATTGCTATGCTGACGATGACAGGCGACCAAATTTTGAGTTATCAGCAAGACTTTTTGAAGGCCGGTAACCAATTCTTCTTTTTTCCGGCCGTTGATGATAAAATTGTGCCAGAAAAAACTTATCGGATAGCGCTAATGGCGTCGTATTATCAGATTCAGCAATTAGTCAATTTGAAGCACCAGGTGCCAGATTCTTTTGAGATTCTCGATCTGACCCTGTTTACGGCGATGAAACAGGTGTTATTCTAACGGTTGGCTGGCGTAATCATCAATCGTAGTCAAGGAACGGTCGTCGAGCGAAGTCGAGACGACATTTACTTTTTTCCATCGCTCGTCTCGAAACCCCACGCTGCTCAACGAGCTAATTGTAGTATCGCCAAGGGCAGTCGAGGCGGAGTTGTTTCGACTCTGCTCTGCAACCATTCCTGCAGCCAACTGCAGCAGTACAACAAAATCAGTTGATTGTGGCCAGTTTCAATTAGGGTACCAATAAGGATTGCAAGTGCAAATTGTTCTGCCACCGCGACCCTGAGACTGGCAGGTACACTGCGTATCGCAAGTGCAAACCAAATCACAGGTACAAACTGGCACACATTTACAGACGTAGCCGGGCTGGGCTTCGTTGGTGAATTTGTCCTCCGCTTGCCGGTCATTTTGCGCCAATCCGCTAACCAAATTACAGGTGCAGACCAGATCGCAGACACATACCGGCACACAGGAACAATATTGATAACGGTTACGACGGACACGATTGGAGCGGTCGCGAATAAAAACGGCGCAGCCATTCAAGCCAATCGTGCCCAACACCGTAGCGATCAGCGTTAAAAAACCGGCACGACTCAGCAAGTTTGCGGATTTAACTGGATTGCTGTTGTCATCTAAAACAGCAGCAGTAAGCACCTTGGGCGGGCTAGCCCATTGCTTTCTTGAATTGATATCCCAAATTACCATCCGATCATCTGGCTTGCTATCCATGATTCAAACTCCTGATTTGGTAGTGAACAACAGCAAAAAATAAAATTAACCGGTCGTGGTTGTTACTTTCTTACTCATCGAGTTCAATTTCTCTTCCACCAGAAATTGGGTTAAAGCGCGATTGATCTCGCAACGGGCGCCCGGGCCTTTGACATGGGCGTCTATCCCTC
>CAZCRQ010000002.1:32535-40608 GCA_964501095.1 uncultured bacterium
AGCGCAATTCCAGCGACAGAAACAATTCTTACAAAACTCCTTGGTCTCCAAATTTAATTTCTGCAAGGCTTTCAGTTTCTTGTTGTTGAAAATGAATTTATCTTTTTTCGGATCATATTGCCCATATAAAAAGATCTCTGCACCTTCTTTGTTCGCATCGGTTACTTCAAAACAAGCGGTGACATAGCCATCAGGGGTGACTGAAAAGCTCTGGCCGTCAACTTCACAAAAACTGGAATGAACTTCTCCGAGACGGGTGCCTGAGTACTGCAATCGAGCCCCAAGTTTTTTACTGACAAAAAAGGCTTCTTTAAAAGCAGCAATAAAGTGCTCAACAGATGGCGGACGCAGTAAACCGTCCTTACCCCGCCCCTTTTGATAGAGCGGTTCAAGATGGATGTCGTAGACATTCCATTGTTCGACAAAGAAGCGAACAATATCACTGGCCTGCTCCACCGACTGATCAGTCAGGGTGACCCGGACGCCGAATTGAGTTTTATAATGCTGTAATTTTTTCACATTTCGACTCAAGGTTGCCCAGGAACCAATGCCATTCGGAAAGGGTCGTTGCGAATTTTGAATCAGTTCGGGGCCGTCACAGGATAAGCTAAGTGAGTCAAAAGTGTCGGCAATCCAAGTCATCGTCGATTCGCTTAAACAGCCATTGGTAGCAGCAACCAAACGAAGAGACAGTTTCGCAGCATCGCACAATCGCCGAGCGTAATCAATACATTCCGAGACAAATTTCTTCTCTAACATGGGTTCACCGCCGCCGTGAAATCCCAAACGCAGCATCTGCTCGCCATTTTTTCGGACATTTTTAACTGCGAAACGAATCGCGGCTTTGGCAATCGGCGGAGTCATTTTCAACGTTTGGTCGCCATGACCGGCATTGGCATAGCAATAAAGGCAATCCAGATTACAGCGATTTGTGGGGAACAAAGTAACCATCGTGGGACGAAATTTTTTACGCCGCAGCGATTCAAGATCCATTTGCGCGGTATCGTCGAGCCATTTCAGATTGCCCAAATCACGGGCAATGTCGGCAGGTAAAGGGGTTTCGCCTTTAGATAAGATGTAGGTTTTCATCATCTGGGCAACCTGCTGATCGATTCTGGCGGCGAAATTCCCTAGCGGTGCGTAAAGGATGAGTTCATCCCCAGTAGAAGGCAGGAGAAAAACCCGCTGGCTGACCTTTTCCCAGTAATGGTTGTTAGTCATTTCTCAACCTGGGTCTCAATCGGCCGATCCAGTCCAATCAAGATAAAGGCGGAAATCTGCACGCCAGTGACTGTCTCGGAAGCCATTTTGACGAAGGGGGTTAGCCGGACTCTGATCTTTTTATTGAAATCCATGCCCAGTCCGGCTTGCAGTGCCAGTGCGGTTTTCGCGTCGGCCTGGTCTCGCTGCAAGGAATTGATGCCGCCGCCAAGCTCCCAGAACAGCACCCGGCCTTGAATGTCACGTTTCGGCTTGGTGATCTCTTTATGGAAGAGTAGGATTACATTAACATCGGTGTACTTAACTTCTTCTTTATAAGTGAATTCGTTGAAGGGAACATAAACATCCTGGACTGGGACGAGTTTATCATAAGTAAAGATTTCGATATTGAACCACCATTCTTGCACCGCCTTCTTATAACCGATACCCATGGCGCCGCCCAGACGATTTTTACCCTCCATGAAATTGAGGAACGGAAAACCCGACAGGCCAATTTGTCCCCGGCAGACGGGTGGGGAAATTACTACGAGGCTCAATATTAGGACAGAGCTAATCACGATCGGCGCTAAAAGTTGGTTCCACAAACGGTACGTTCCAATCGAGCTAATCAATCGCATGATCATAAAATCCTCCACTCTATTTCCTGAAAGTGCTTCGGCAATTTTCTGATTGCTTGGACATCTGAATCGGCGCTTTTAAGTTCAATTAGAATCGTCGTCAGTGTTTACTGCGCCCAAATAAGTAAGTCAAACCATAATTTCTGGCAATAGTTTTTCGGTTACTTCACCTCCGTAAACTTAAATCTTCATAAAGTTGCCAGTTCCGATATCAATAATCTACCTCTGGTGAATCCAAAAACAACAGAAAAAAACTGAATGAAATTTTTTAAAATATAGCTATTTCGCTATTTCCCTGGCTTGATGTTGGTAAAATAACAGAATAACCGGAGAAATTCAAGCATTTTTTTACAGAACGACGAGGAGGTTTGAATTTAGAAATCTGATGGCACCGGCAATTCATAAAATGAAGAACTAATTGCTTTTAAATTAGAATCACCCTATTTTCAATTCGAAGAAAAAGCGGGAGAACCAATGGCAACCACACCAACATTTGACCAGGCATTGACAGAATTGGAGCTGCGGCTGGCAGAACCCCTGACTTCACCCAGTCGGATTCAGGCTTTTTTAGATAACATCCCTTATAGCACTGAAGCGATTTACCGCTGCCCGTTGCGGGTTTTACGCGAGCGCGTGGCGCATTGTTTTGACGGTGCCTTGTTTGCCGCCGCGGCACTACGCCGTATCGGTTACCCGCCCTTGATTCTCGATCTGCTACCCAATGACCGCGATGACGACCACCTGCTGGCGCTATTCAAACGTGACGGTTTATGGGGCTCCGTCGCCAAATCCAATTTTGTCGGTCTGAGGTTTCGCGAGCCGATTTATCGCACCCTCCGCGAATTGGTGATGTCTTATTTTGAGCAGTATTTCAATATCGAACGCGAGAAAACCCTGCGTGGCTACACCGTGCCTCTCAATCTTGCTCAATTTGATCCAGCCAACTGGATGACTAACGATGCGCCCCTCGAAAGCATTGCCCAGCGGCTCAACCGACTACGAAAAATATCTGTGCTGCCGCAATCCAGGATCGCGGAGTTTTCACTGTTGGATGAACGCTCCTACCGCGCCGGTTTATTAGGTGGTAATGAAAAAGGCTTATTTCAACCAGCAACTAAAAAGTCATAACCGTACCTTGTTTTTTTGATTCTGGTGTTGATAACAAATCTCAGATCGACGCGATTGACTTTTGATTTTGATATTGTTGCCACCACTCAAAATCCCAATTAAACTGGAGGAAAAAATGAAGCGAACATTTTCCTGGCTAACCCTTACTCTTACGGTTCTGGTCGCCATAGCCAACGCCAACAGTTCGGCACCACCAGAAGAAAAGCGGATGAAACCGGCGTTGCTGGTCATCGATATTCAGAGCGAGTATTTGAAGATGGTGCCGGAGCAGGAAAAGGGAATGGCTCTGTACATGATCAACGCTGCGATTAATCTGTTTCGGATGAAGGGCTACCCCATCATCCGCGTCTACCACACCGATCCGCAGTTTGGGCCAAAACCCGGCAGCGAAGAATTTGAATTTCCGGTGTCCGTTTTAATCAAACCGGACGACCCCAAAATAATCAAGAATTACGCGAACGGTTTTAAGAAAACCGAGCTGGACAAGCTATTGCACGAACAAGGCTGTAACACGCTTTTTTTGTGCGGTTTGAGCGCTGTCGGTTGTGTCCTGGCGACCTACCAAGGCGCTATGGATCTTGACTACGACGCTTTCCTGATCAAAAACGCCTTAATGAGTCATAACTCGGAATATACAAAAGCCATCGAGGATATCTTTGCGGCGTTGAGTTATAACGCGCTGCAGGTCATGCTGGCGAACGCGCAGAAATAACTAACCCTGGCAATTACTGAACGTCCCTGATAATTGGCATTAGCGGCTAAATTACTGCCTGAAAATTCAGAATAGAAATTACCATTCCGGTTGATTTTGTTTTAACTCTTGATTTGGCTGAAGTGATGATCAACTGAGGCGGTTCTCATCCAAGATCCCCTCCATTACCGCTTGATTCATCCCAGAACGCTAAAATTATCTATTGAAAAACCAGCGAAGATTATCTATCTTGTAATGCAATTAGCCGGAAGACCTGAACAATCTGAAGAGTACAAAGTAAACTGGTCGAGGGCAATCAGCTGAAAAGATACAGAAATGCCGCTGATGATAAGGACCTAATCGTGAAATACCTTGCCGCTTAATTAATTTACCAGGAGGTTTCATGTTCCGCCGTATTTTAGTACCCTTAGATGGATCTGCATATTCCAAATCAAGTACCCGGATGGCGATTCGGATTGCCAAAGAGGAGCACGCACAAGTCGATGGCATGGCAATCATCGATAAACCGGATATCGAAAAATCAACCGGCCCCGTGCCTTTGGGTGGCATCTATTATGCGATGAAAGCTGAGAAAAAGAAATTAACAGACGCCGAATCAAAAGCCTTGCATTTGGTCGATGCGTTTGCTGCCCAATGCAAAAAAGAAGGGATAATAACCGATCTGATTGTACGAGAAGGCGATCCGGTAGCAATGATTGCAGATGAAGCGAAATATCACGACTGTACTATACTCGGACTCCAGAATTTTTTCAAATACAATGCTACCGAAGATGACAATACCCTGGAAGGATATTTAAGCCACACGGCACAGCCTGTTATCGCCGTACCAGAAAACTATAAAACCATAGAAAAAGTACTAATGACCTATGATGGCTCCTGGCCTTCAGCTCGAGCAAATCAGAGCTTTATTCAATTTGGTCTATGGAATAACCGAGATGTTACTCTCTTCAATGTAAATGAGAATAAAAACCAAAGCGACTTGATCTTAGATCATATGGGCAAGCTGCTCGCAGCACATCAGATCAAATTCCAGAAAATCCATTCTTATGGGCATCCCAAAGACGTCATTCTGCAATATGCCAACGAAAACGGCTTCGACCTCATTGTCCTGGGAGTAAACAGCAGAGATACGATCACATCCTTTCTTTTTGGCAGCACTACCAAGGAGATTCTGCAGAAAGCCAATATACCACTGTTCCTTGACCATTAAGCTAAATCCATCTGGTTAAAAATCTAAAAATAACCAATCCATAAAATATGATCTGATCAAAAGCTGAAAACCATGTTAAATATCTGAACAATCAAAAAAGTGTAGCTGCTCCACAAATTGTAAATGAAGATTTACCTTCGTCAGCTCAGTCTTTGCCCGCAATCACTGATTGCTGGTGTACACAAACTGACTAACCAGATCGAAAAAAGCCGCTTTTTGAAAAAAAGATTGGTTATCGACAAGGAGCGTAAAATGATTCCAAAGAGGCAACTCGCAATAAATGGCTTGATCGCCCTGTTATTAATTCTATTTGCTTTCGCGATCGCCACTCAGGCCCAGATAGATTCTACAAAAGTAACCACTGCGAAAAAGTCTCCTGTTATTTTCTCCGGCGATACCCTGTTCTTTATCAACACCCGGCTTGGGCCGTTTTCGGCTCAGGATCGTGCCCAAGCCATCAGTCTACGTTTGACAAAAATAGCCAAAAATTCCCTCACTCATATTGATACCTTAACCATTAGTGCGACAGAAACCAGCACGGATATTCTCTCGGGGAATCTGATTATTATGACCATCACTGACACCGACGCAGCTAAAGCTGGGTCAACACGACGGCAACTGGCGAACATACTGAATCAGAAAATCTACACCGCACTGAAAGAACAAGCCGCACGAACCAGTCTCAAGAGCATTTTACTTGGCATATTATTCACCATCTTGGCAACAGTGGTACTCATCCTGATTCTAAAGGTGATGAATAAATTCTTCCCCAAGGTATACGCCAAGCTTTACACCTTGCGGGGCACACGCATCCGTTCACTCAAAATTCAAAAACTAGAAGTACTCTCGGCAAATCGTATTACCGATCTATTGATTGTGATAGCAAAATGGCTGCGTGTTGCCGGATTTCTATTGTTATTCTATTTTTATCTGTCATTAATTCTTAGTTTCTTCCGCTGGACAAGAGGATTGGCGGGAACGCTTTTTAGTTACATCCTTTCGCCATTCGCATCCATTGGAGACGCCTTGGTCTCCTATCTTCCCAATATCTTTTTTATCGCCATCATTGCCATTGTTACCCATTATGTCATCAAAATAACTCGATGGTTTTTTGGCCAAGTTGAAAAAGGCACGATCATACTCCCCGGTTTTTACCAAGACTGGACCGAACCAACCTTCAAAATTGTCCGGTTTGTTGCCATCGCTTTTACAATCATCGTTATCTTTCCCTATCTACCAGGTTCCGACTCACCCGCGTTTAAAGGGATTTCTGTTTTTCTCGGTGTACTTTTCTCTTCAGGATCGACCTCCGCGATCGCCAACTTAGTCGCCGGCATCGTCCTCACCTACATGGGTGCTTTTAGTCTTGGTGATCGGGTTAAAATTGCCGATACTATTGGCGATATTGTCAAGAAAACACTTTTGATCACTCGCATTCGTACCATCAAAAACGTGGACATCACCATCCCCAATGCAATGGTGTTGGGAAGTCATATCATTAATTTCAGTTCCTTGTCGCAGGAACGTGGCCTAATTTTGCACACTACCGTTACGATTGGCTATGATGTCCCATGGCGGCAGGTATACGAGTTACTGATCGCTGCAGCACAAGACACTCAAAATATTTTAGTAGCGCCAGCACCCTTTGTCCTCCAAACCAGCCTCAACGATTTCTATGTGAGTGATGAACTGAACGCCCATACAGATAATCCCACCGGAATGGCTAAGATCTATTCCGAACTAGATCAGAATATTCAGGATCAATTCAACAAGGCTGGTATCAAAATCATGTCACCCCATTATGCGGCGATCCGGAATGGCAATCAAACCGCGATTCCAGAGAATTATCTACCGAAGAGTTATAAAGCTCCGGGGTTTCGAATTTTCTCTTCCGGCAATAAATTTCGGGCAGATGATCAACTTACAGCAAACAAAGAAAATTAAATCATTTTAATCGGATGAATATTAGGGTAAGCCATGCATTGCCAAGCTAAAAACTACGTTTTCCTATTATCGCCACTGTTGTAACCGAAATGCTGCACGCTGGTCAATGGAGAAATGGTATGAAAAAATTTGCCACCGAAGTCAAACTGAGCCGGGAAATGTCGCTAATGGATGCCACACTCATTGGTGTTGGTGCCATGATTGGGGCAGGAATTTTCGTATTGACAGGTATTGCTGCCGGCGTAGCCGGCCCGGCGCTGATTTTAACATTTTCCTTAAATGGAATCATAGCACTTTTTACGGCCATGGCCTATGCAGAATTAGGATCATGTTATCATGATGCCGGCGGCGGCTATTTATGGGTGAAGGAAGGACTACCGAGATGGAACGGTTTTCTTTCAGGCTGGATGAGTTGGTTTGCGCATGCTGTTGCTTGTAGTTTGTATGCCTTGGGTTTTGGCGCCTATTTTGAGCATGTGCTCCGGGAATTTGGGGTTATATTACCGCAATGGGGATTCTTTTCGCTACAGAAACTCTTAGCCGTGATAGTGGCATTACTATTTGCCTACATCAATTTCCGTGGTGCAGCCGAAACCGGAAAGGTCGGTAGCATTGTGACGATAGCCAAAATCGTAATCCTGGCAATCTTCATTGGCTTGGGATTGGAAGTGATTTTACATCGTGCTGATTTACATGAAGCATTTACTCCCTTTATGCCACATGGCTGGAGTGGTGTTTTCAAGGCGATGGGGCTTACTTTTATCGCTTTTCAGGGATTCGAGGTAATCTCACAGTGTTCGGAGGAGGTGAAAAATCCAAAGCGCAATATTCCCAGAGCAGTATTTCTCTCATTGCTAATCGTCGTGCCGATCTATCTGCTCGTGGTGGTAACCGCCCTCGGCTCAGTCCACCCGGAAAATATGACCTCCTGGGATTATCTTGCTAAGAACAAGGAAATCGCACTAGTGGAGGTCGCAAAAACCTTTTTTCTGGGTGGGGGCATTATGTTGCTGGTGGGTGGGCTAATCTCAACTCTGTCGGCATTAAATGCAACGGTTTATTCTTCGTCGCGGGTAGCCTTTGCGATGGGACGCGATCGCAACTTTCCCACCTTCTTTAGTAAAGTCCATCACAAAAATTTCACACCGCACTGGGCAATTCTGATTTCCTTGGTTATTATTATCTTCATGGCAGTATCTCTACCAATTGAAGATGTCGCATCAGCGGCAGATATCATGTTC
>CAZCRQ010000003.1:0-18655 GCA_964501095.1 uncultured bacterium
AGTTTGGAGTTCAACCTTTAGGTTGCTTTTCAAAGACACACTAAAGCGTGAACTCTAAACTCTACGAACGAAGTAGCATAGGTGTCCGCACCTGCGAGGAACTCGCAAACTCGGAATTTCAAGAATGAAATCGCAAGCACGGAGGCTTACGCTACCCCTCATCATGGTAGCGTAGGCATCTCTACCTGCGAGAGTTATTGTGGTGTCAGCCGTCCCCGGCTGACACTACAGGAGTTTGGAGTTCAACCTTTAGGTTGCAGTTTTGAGTTCAACCTTTAGGTTGCTTTTCAAAGACACGCTAAAGCGTGAACTCCAAACTCGAAACCCGTCTATTCAGGAAGGCGCTAATGCAGCTTTTGTGTTGTTAGATTGCTTGTAGTACTGTTAAAGTCATCTGTGGCAATTACTGATTTACCCACACGAAGCGAAGAACCATAAGTGTAAATCTCGGGACATGACATCAAATCAGCTTCTCCTGTGCGATCTAAAGTCTAAATCCCAAAGAGCGCCGCCCAAGGCTAAGGCTAAATTCCCGCGCGCATCGCACGTCCCATCATGAAGATCGGCAGATAAATGGAAACCACCACCAGAATCACCATAACACCGAGCATCATAATCATGATCGGTTGAATCAGACCGGTCAAACGTTCAACAATAGCTTCCACCTGTTTCTCATAGAAGTATGATGCCCGTTCGAGTAATTGATCGATTTCTCCGGTCTCTTCACCGGTGGCGATCAACTGGATCAGCGTGGAGGGGAAGACTCTCGTTTTTTTCAAAGCGACAGAAATTGCGAAACCGTCTCTGATCATCGCTTTGGCTTGTTTAATTGCTCGTTCGACCACACGATTGCCAACAACACGTTCCGTATGGGTTAACGCTTCCAGAACCGGTACACCAGAACCCATCAGAATCCCAAAGGTCTTGGAAAAACGATTCATCATGGTGTCACGATGAAGCGGACCAAGAACCGGGAAGCGCATCCGGAGAGTATCCCAGAGGATGCCGCCTTTCTCGGTCAAGGTCAGAATCCACAGGAGGAATAAACCGAGCAGGAGCAAGCCGACAAAAACTATCAGGTTTTCACTGATTAAAGTACTGGTGGCGACCAGCATTCGGGTTTGAATCGGCAGTTCAGCGCCAAAGTTCGAATAAATATCCGAGAACTTCGGGACGATCCAGATGATCAACGTAGCGATGATCCCGGTCATGAAGATGATGACAAAGGTCGGATAAGAGAGGGCGGAAATCACCTTCCTTCGTGTATCTGCCAGGGATTCCAGATATTTTGCCAAATGCTCGAGCACGATGTGAAGGGAACCGGAGACTTCCCCGGCATTGACCAAAGCGCAGTAAAGACTATCGAAAACACCGGGATGATGCTCCAGCGACTCGGATAATGAACGTCCGCCTTTCAAATCCGTTGCCACTCGAGCGAGAATTTTGCGAAATGTCCCATTTCTCTCTTCCTGCATCAGATTGGCGATGGAGCGCTCAATTGTCAATCCGGCGGAGAACATGGTCGAAAGTTGGCGGGTAAAAAATACCAGGGTCTGAAGAGGCACCATCGTTTTTAAACGATAGAGCGCCATTGATACCTGGTCGATGATGGAGGCGGAGCGTGCCTGTTCCGAAATCTTCACTTCACGCAGCGAAATAATTTTCGCCCCGCGTTTGGTCAAGTTCTCCCACGCTGTTTCATAATTGGTCGCACGGATTCGGTCCTCTCGACGACGTCCATCCGGTTCAGTTACAATGTACATAAATGTTGGCATAAGACTATCCCGTTATTCTGTCGTCACACGTAGTACTTCGCTTAACGTGGTTATTCCGCGTTTTGCTTTATCGATCCCATGAAAACGTAAAGATTCCATTCCCTGGGCTCTGGCTAATTCGGCAATCTCATCCTGGCTCGCGCTCTCATAGATCAAGCGGCGAACTTCCGGCGTGATCGGGAGAATTTCAAAAATTCCGGTACGTCCATGATATCCGGTATCCCGGCAATGTATACATCCGCGTCCGTGATATAATTGAACGCCTTCAAAATCTTCACGTTTCAGATCAAGATATTCCAATTCAAGATCTTTGGGGGAATATGGTTCCTTGCAGTTATTGCAAATGGTTCGAACCAGACGCTGTGCCATAACCAGGAGCGTACTGGAGCCGCAGAGGAAAGGTGGAACTCCGATATCGATCAGACGGGTGATGGTTGAAGCCGCATCATTCGCATGAACCGTACTTAAAACAAGGTGACCGGTTAGGGAGAATTTTACGGCGGTATCAGCGGTTTCCTCGTCACGAATCTCACCGATGAGTAATCGGTCTGGATCTTGACGTACGATGTGCCGCAAACTTGCGGCAAAGGTCAAGCCGATTTTCGGTTTCACCTGCACCTGGTTGATGCCTTCCAGATGATACTCGACCGGATCTTCAACTGTGGTGATGTTCTCCTCGGTGGACATGATTTCACGAAGAGCCGCATACAAGGTAGTCGATTTCCCTGATCCGGTCGGACCGGAAATAATAATCATTCCATAAGGTTTAATGATGTTCCGTTTGAAAATTTTATAATGCTTGTCTTCGAAACCCAATGTAGACAAACTAAAGCCGAAGGCACCCTTGTCCAGCAGACGTAAGACGACTTTCTCGCCGTTCACGGTGGGAAGAATACTGACACGAACGTCCACTTCCCTCTCTTTCGCTCGAATGGTGAAGCGACCGTCCTGTGGAAGTCGTTTCTCGGCGATGTTCAGTTTTGAAATGATTTTCAGACGGGTAATGATTCCATTGTGTGCGTTTTTCGGAGGACGCATGAACTCGATTAAAACACCGTCAACACGGTATCGTACGATGACCGCATTTTCTAGAGGTTCAACATGGATATCGGTAGCTCGCTCTTTTAACGCTTCCGCAATAATCATGTTGACGAGTTTGATGATCGGTGCATCAGCATCTTTCTGCACCTTGGTCATATCGACCAGACCCTCTTCCCCCTCTTCCGCTTCTGCAAAGAACTGCAAGTCGCCGATGACGGTCTTTGTCGCTTTCTGTTGACGTATTCGGACGTAGAGCTTGTCGATGGCGTGCTTGATACCCATCGGCGCCGCCATCCCCAACTTCAGTTTCAAACCGTCGCCGGCAAGTTTCTGAAGGTTGTCTATGGCGATGATATCATCGGGATCCGCCATCGCTACTTCAAGAGTATCATCGATCCCTTTGACCGCAATCAGATTGTTTTCCTTGGCAAAATCTTCGGGAATGATACGAACAATATCTTCCCTTGCTTCGAGAAGAGTCTCATTCGAATAAAAGCGGTAACTATTCTGTTTTGCCAAGCCGGCGTATACATTTTCCTCTGCAGCATACCCTAAAGCGATCAAGGCTTCTCCTATCCGAAGCCTTTTCGATTCTGCCGCATCCAATGCTTCGTTTAACTGTAACTCGCTCACTACTCCGTCTTCAAGGAGTATATCACCTAACTTCCGAAACATTCCGGTATTCAGGGAAGACATTCTCTACCGCCTCTTCTTTAAAAATCTTTCTGCCCACTGTAAAGTGGGCAGAAAGATTGTTTCAAATCTATGGATGCATGTTATGGGTTGTACAGATTCAGCACAATGGGTTCAACCGTAGCATCACGGTATCCGATGATGACGCAGCTTGCCTGAGCGGTTGTCTCGGCAACCGGCTCGGGGAATCCTTCCGCCAGCGTGATCACCAACCATAAGCTTGCCCAACCGTCATTGGTTGGAGGATTTGGACGTGGACTAGTGCTGCCGGTAATATCCGTATCGGCGTAATTCCCGACTACCCAACGGTTCGCACCTCCGGCTCGCGTATGGTAGTATTTACCTTTGTTCGTCAGGAAGCGCACTTCCTGACCATTCACGTAATGATCGTGACCATCCGAGACATAACAGGCAATATAGAACTCGGCGATATTATCGATCACATCCGGTTCATCATTGCGAATCGGATAGTTCCAATTCAGCAGGTTCGTATACATCAATCCTTGCGCATCCTGGATCGGCAGACGGAAAGTGAAACGATCATCAGCCATGCCAGTTGGTGTTTGAACCTCAGCGTAAATGGTTACCGTCTGGTTTATGAATTCACTGTTATAGGTCAGGATTGTATAAGCCACCCCGGGTGAAGGATCGCCCGCTTTGTTCTCACTTCCAACGTAAGATTCTTCGATGTGGATTCGATCATCATCATTTCCAAATCCGTCATCGGAACCGAAAATCACCGCGTAGTTATCCGCGACGTTATTGCCTCTCGCATCCTGCACACGGGCGGAGACTTCCAATTCCCAAGTGGCTCCCATTCCATCCTCGCCATCCATGTTCACGTCCACGTCAACCGAGTTGGGAGGCCCGGCTACCACTTGGAGACCACTGAAAGCGGCGACGACTGAATCCAGGTGAGCCTGATCCAAATAAACCCAGGCTTTCAACACGATGATCCCTTTATTGCTTCCTGCAGAAATCGGTACTTGGGCACGACCCGCATTTGTACGCACCGTTTCAAATGGACGTCCACGATTATTGATGTGATCCCAATATCCGCCAGGGCTATAGTTGGGTGAATTCACATTGATCGAATCGCTGCCGTCGGAACCATTCATCCGTACCGCAACCGAATCGCGTCCGCGAGGGAGGGGCGAATCGTAGAGCCAGAAATTGACCGAGGCTTCATCAACCGGATTGCCGCCGGAATCAAGTACTCGCGCGTATACAATAGCGGTTTCGTTACCACCAGTGCCTGCCACTTGAATGCTGGTTACGGTACTATCTGTGCCCGGAATGTTCGTACTTAATTGAATCGAAATTGCGGAACCAGACTGGATATTCACAAACACTTGAGCGGAGTCAAGAATGGAATTCAGATTCGCCTGAATACGAGCTAATCCTGACTGTGCACCGGCAGAGAACCATGCAATAGCCTGTCCATTCGGACCTGTCGAAGCGGAGGGAGTAATTGTTCCTTTATCCGTGGAGAACTGGACTCCAACATTTTCACTAACTGGGTTGTTGAATGAATCGACAACCGTGCACGTGATCAGGTTAGGCGTCGGATCGTCCGGGGACATCGTTGAGCGAGCGGCGAGCAAAGAACGGATAAATGCCGCCCGACCAGGTAGAATATTCACAAAGAAGTGAGGATATTCGTCATAGCTCCAAAATGTATCCATTGGTGCCTCGATCGGATCAAATATCGTATAAGCCGCCAGTTCTATGCTATTTTCCGCATGTGTTCCCCAGAAATAATACGAACGTGCAATATTATTGTTGGTACTGTCAACCGCGGGACTGAAATGACCAAGGGTTGGATCCGCGAAAAAGACCGGCGTGCCATTTTGCACGGGATCTTCATATTCATCGAGCACTCGCACCGTCACCGCTATGGAATCAGTGGGATGTACAGTCAATGGTGTCGTCGGTCCATACAATCTCAACTTGGATGGTCTGGCGACTGGATCGATGGTGATATTGACCGATCGGCTGGCGAGGGTTACCCCATTTTTCCGGTAGATCGCCGTGACACGCGCTGGGGGATCTTGAGCTACAATTCCGATGTCCGTAAATGGTGCCGTGTATCGTCCCGTACTGTCTGTCAACACTCGACTCTGGATGTAACCGAATGTTGCCGCGATATAAACCGTATCACCGGCGACCGCGATATTATCCTGGTCATAAAGACGAATGTTAACGGTGGAAGTGGTTATCCCATTATCCGCCTGAATGGAGCGTGGATAAGCAACCATATCGAAGAAATACTGCTCTTCTGGAGCTTCTTCGACGTTGATATAAGTTGTTTCCGATCGTTCCGGATCGTCTGGATAAAGCGCGGTGATTCGCCAGTTGCCATACTGACGGTTAGTGCGGAGAGTCGATTTCGCTTCACCGGTCGAATCCGTGAATTGAGTTTGAGAAAGAACGCCCGCTAATCCGTCAGCCTCATCTGTAAGTATAAAGGGGATTTGGAGATCACGGATTCCGTTGTTGTTGTGATCGAATGCGACTGCATAAACGGTCGCTACTCCGATCTGATTCCTCGGGACTACCAGATGTTCCGGTTCAACCCAGAGATAGATTCTCGAGACAGAACCTTCATAAGGATTGATGACCACACTGTCGATAACCGAGGTAATGCTTGCGGCGACGCCTTCAATCCTGCCGTTTCCGGCGATGACAGGATTACCGACCGGCTGAAAGAGACCGCGTAGCCGTTCTCGCAGGGAACCGGAATCCTTCGATTGGATGCCTTTCTGCGAGCCGGGCACGTTTATCGAGGCTCTCACATAGACCTTGACTTTGCGTGTTACCGGATTCAAAGTCAACGTGGAAACTGCTGAACCAGAGGCATCTGTAGTTGTGACCGGTGTGAGTAAAGGATTAACGGTATGTCCGGTATCATCGATAAACTGTCCGTTCTGCTCATCACCCTGCCAGATTTGCACCCCAGTTCTTTCAACGCGAACTGGAATTCCAACAACTCCTACACCAGCGAGATCGCTCACGGTTAAAGTCAGATCAACCGAGGCTTCAGCGCCGAGAGCGACTTTAAAATCCCGTTTTGCCGGACGCATCGACAGTCTGACATCTCTCGGGACGATTTCCACCGTTCTCAACGCTTCCTTACCATTGACCCGTGCCATAATCGTCACCGTCTCCTGAGCATCCGATAATGTCACCCGATACTTGGCTCTGATTTTCCCTGAAGCATCGGTTGCATTGTCAACGCGGGAGATTGCGCCGCGTCCGGTAACAATGGAAAATGCCACGACAGCATTTTCTACCCCCACCTGCCCTTCATCCACTGCGGTCGCGGTGATGATCAAGCTGTCTTCCAACCCTAGATAATTGATAATCAAGGGTTCATCAGTAGAGAGGGAAACGGCTGCAACCTGGTCGTTGTTGTTCGTCTGCTGGGTGGTTGTACCTGAGGGAGATGTTGTACTTTGTTCGCATGAAACTGCCGCCAAGAGGAGAACCGTGAGAATTAGAACTCCCCACATGCTTTGACGTCTGTCTTTCATTATAATTCCTCCGACTATTTCCGGCGAAGACAAAAGCTTCGCACTCTGTTTTTCGGGGATGCTTAATATATAGTATGTTGAAGAGACGTCCCGCCCATTATCAATTGGTGGAATGAGGCGTCCCGTTCATTATTTAATGAAGTTCAAAATCACGATCAACACCGTAGCCGCTTGACTGGCTACCATAAACACATCTTTAAACGTGTTCCAACCAAACCGCTCTGGCGCTTCCGGAACAAAGATCAAGTCTCCCGGTCCGATAACCGAGGAAGCTGATGGTTTACGCCAAACCGTAGATTCATAAGACACCAAACGTATCATCCCGGGACGAGCATTTGTTGCCAGTCCCCCCGCTGTCCTGATGTAATCCTTGTAATTCCAACCCTCGATATAAGGATAAAGTCCCGGTGTTTTTACCATCCCCATGACGAGAACGTGCGATTTACGGTTGGGAATCTGGATTACATCCTTGTCTTCAACGAGATAATCGTATGATGCATTATGCTTTTCAAATAACTCCACAAAATCTACCGCCAACAAATTATGGTTTTCCCATCGATTGCTGAACAACTTGAATTGTTCAGACACACTGGAACGATAGGTGGTAGACCGGTACACTTCCGGACTGCGTTCTATTTCGAGAAATCCATCTTTATCGAGTTCACGCTTGACTCGAGCGCCACGGAGAAATGCTTCTTCGGTAAAACCTCCCGCCATTGCGATAATATCACTCAATCGCGTTGCATGTTCCACAGCCGGATATGTCCCCGGATAGCGAACCTCTCCTTCAACAGTTACCGCAATTCTCTGTGGTTTCTCATGCGAAAAACGGATAAAAATCAGGTCACCCGCTTCAAGCAGTCGATTTGTTACAGTATCGGATGCAACACTATTCTGTAGGTTTACCTCTATGCTTTCGCGAAGTCCTTGCTCATTAAAATGAGTCAACTGCACTTCCTTAAGCTTGGCATCAGGCAGAAATCCGCCAGCGACCGCGATAAGATCCCGAATACGATCGCCTCGTCGCCATTCATAACAACCCGGTAGAGGAACCGCACCGGCAATCTCGATGGTAGGCGAGTTATCTGATTGAAAACCTACAATCAGTTTGTCGCCCTGTTGCAGGGTAGGATTGATGGCCTCTTCTATCCCACGTTCAAACTTAAGCGGGTCAACTGCTATGGTTTCACCCTCGCGTCGCACTATCACACAATTTCGACTCGCCAGACGTAAATTAAGTTGAGTGCGTAAGTCTGCGAATGTCCTCGACGCTGAGGCTAACTCGCTTTTATATATATTACGCCAGAAGGATTCTGTAAGTAATCCTCCAGCCAGCTCGATCAAAGTACTGGTTCGATCCGCCGGTGATACTTCATAAATACCTGGTTTGACTACCGCTCCGGTTACTGTCACCAGAAAAGTACGTATCCCGATCAAGCTGATATCGATTTCCGTCGCCGGAAAGAGTGGCAACCAACGGGCATGTATGGTGTCAATTGCCGCGCTGAGGGTTAGTCCGCTCAATTTCAGCATTGGCGCCAGGGGAACAATCAAATTGCCCTCTGGAGTTAATTGTTCCTGGTAAAATCCTTCACTACCGCCGCGAAAGGCGATTCCCAAGAAATCTCCTGGACCTAGGATATAGGTTTCCGGATCAATCGGAGCTTCCAAAGCTCGCGCTTTGATTATTGTCGTTGTGGGCATCAACGCTCCGGGAATCTGGGTCTCCCCGCTAACAGAACGGAGTCCCTCCTTCAAAGAGCCTTGGGTTGATGGAATCTGCCCCTTGCTTACATCTGTAAACAGCAACATTCCACCAACATTTACAATGACTACAGCTTTCAACAACCACAATCGCAAGGGATTCGCCTAAACTGGAAAAGTAACAGCAGCCTATATAGAATATGTTTCAAAACGATACATCAAACAACACATCACAAACACGGAGGCTTTTGCTACTTCTAGCTATCACTTCTCCTCAATTCCCATTTCCTTCATTATCGTCGCCTCCGTTTCGTCCTTACCGGACAACTCAACTTCGGCGCGGCGGATTAGAGCACTCTTTTCGATACCTGACGATTCCGGTCCAATTATATGCGGTGTGATTTGAATAATCAGATCTGTCTTCTTCGAGGTGAGTGCTTTATGACGGAAAAGACCGCCAATATACGGAATATCGCCAAGAAACGGTACTTTGTAGAGTGTATATTGACGATTTACACCGAGAAGACCGGCGATTACGATCGATTCTCCATCCTTCACTCGAATATCCGAATGAGCGCTACGGCTGACAACCCAGGGAATATTCTGATCGGGACCAATCAATTGAAAAACGTTGGATACTTCCGGTTTTATACTCGTGGTGATAAAACCGTCTTTATTTACAGATGGTTTCACGGTCAGAGTAATGCCGACTTCTTCGATCTGGGTTCGCACCTGGCCTCCCACTCCACCGGCGGACAGAATAAATGGAATCCGATCTACCACTCCAATCATCGCTTCGGTGTTATTCATGGTGGCAATCTGACTATTCGCCAATACTTCCGCCAGGTTGTTCTTCAATAAATAGTCAATGGCAAGCTGAAAGATCGGTTCCTGACGTCCAATGAATCCCAAGTCATTCAAATCATTGACTTGAGTGAAGGGAACAGATTGGGGAAGTTGCCCGGGTCGCGATGCGTTCGGTGGCTCGTTGCCCTCATAAAACGTCGATTGAATCGGCGTCAGCTTGTTCCATTGGATGCCCAGATTCTCTTCGTCTTCTACCGCCACTTCGATAATCAAGGCTTCGATCATCACCTGCAAGGGTGGTTTATCGATAGCTTTGATCACCTCGAAAATCTCATTCTTCACTTTCGGGCTGGTTATTATCAGAAGACGATTCCCCAGCTCATCAACGTTGATGTTGGCGTTGAAATCTTCGAGCATCTCTTTGACTTGTTCACCATTTGCATACTGCAATTGATAAACATAAGAAGTCAGACCAGCTTCTTCCTTCAGTTTTTTCGCTTCTGCCACGAGAAACGAAGTACCAACAATTTCGTAAGAGAGACCCGCCGCACGAACAACAAGGTTCATCGCTTCTTCAATCGGAGTCCCTGCTAGATGTACAGAGATTTTGTCCAGCTTATTCACACCTGGACCTGTCACAATGTTGTACCCACTTTCTGCTGCTAAGACAGAGAGAACCGTGGGAAGACTGGCATCATCGGCGTCAATGGTAACTGTCTTCTGCAAGCTGGGACCTTCACCAGTAGCCGCCTGAGAACCTTCGGATGCCTCGAGGTTCGTTTGGGCGAAGCAAATACCTATAGCTAGCAAAAATGCTAGCAGCAACAAGGGGATGCCGAATCGCAGCATTTAATTGCTCCCTGGGCTTGTGGCTACATGTAGCCTGGTTGGGTTTTCTTTTTTTATAAACCTAGTAGTTGCCTGAGGATTCTGATTCCACCGTCGGGCTCACACTGTATTGCCCTTCCATGGTCTCACCTTTACTCTCAGGCGACTTTTCGTTCTCCAAGATCATCCGTTCTTTCCCCCGAACTAGAACAGCATGACGTCTATCAATTTCCGTAACTTTGTACCCTTCAATGGGATCCCCCACACGCAAGATATGATTGGAACCCATGTATCGGATTATGATCGCTGATTGACCGTCAGCGCCGACGATGGTGGCGGCAAGACGCATTCTTGTCTTTGCCGCTTCTACTTCATCCGCTCCCAATTTCTTGAGAAGTCGCTCGCTGGTGATGACACGAGTCAAATCCAAGGGATCAAAACTGATGTCAAATTGGTATTCAATCCGATCTTTCAAAGTACGTTCTAATTCGTTCACTGTCTCGGCTAACTTCTCATCCGTTCCGATTACCATCTTCGCATCTTCAATATGAATCCGTTCAATGGCTTTCGAATAACGCCACCACTGAAAATAGCCAATGGCGACTGTCACCGCGAGAAGAAGCAGCAGCAAACTTGAGAATACTTCAATACGACGACTTTCCACGTCCGCCTCGCTACGTGTGTTTTATTAAAGTTAACGTACTGATTGTTAGTTCAAAAAGATGAGTATCGACACGTCGACGCTCCTTACGTGATTCGATACTTGCCAATTGATTATCAACTGCAAATTCTTCCACAGTGATCAATCGATCCGATTTTTCCATGGTGTTGATAAACTCCCCGAGTTCCTTGTAACTGCACTCGATAATCATGTCGTAGGAAGTACGTACATAATCATGGCGAGTGATGCGTCGCTTACTTGGTTCCAGATGAATCAAGGTGATTTTGTGCTTTTCCAACATGGAAGTGATGTCTTCCAGAAATGGAAGGGACGCATCCTGTGCCAATGAATCCTTGGCACTAATCGCTAGGTTCCGATCGATCAACCTCGCCACAAGGTCAAGCTCCTTGGCAAGAATCTGTGCGCTGATCAGTTTCTCGTTCTTAACCAGAATACGATCATTCAGCGTTTTGATCTTCAAAGGCAGTCTGGGGTATTCAAACTTGTAGTAAAAGAATAATCCGCCACCGAAAAGCACCAAAAGTATCGCATTGTAAATCAATTTTTTCATGATTAACGCCCCGTTGGTAAGTCGGGAAGTTCCCCAGCGGTTCTAGAACGCCGTGTCCCGGTTGTACCTGATTCCTTCACTTTATCCACTTCACAGGTAATCACGAAATTGAGCAATTCCTGCCCGTCACGATTATCCCGCTTGCTCTCGGTGAATTTCATATTACGAAAATCCTCGAAGAACATCGGAGTCGCACGAAGACGATCCATGAAAAGTTTGACCTTATCAAACTCTTTTTCATTTTTCTGAATTTGACTGATCGCCGAGATGATAAATTGGTCTCGTTCTAGCTGAAGTTCTGTAACAGCCATTTTATCCGGCATACGCTCTGTCAGGGCACGTAATTTCTTCGTCCAGAAAACCCGATCGCGATCAAGCCGCGCTAACGCCATTACATCGTCCTTGCTCACATTCTGTCCGACTCGCTGCAAGGAATCGATCTGTGCAATAATCCGATTCAATTGCCTCTCTTTTCCCTTGATTATCTCCCGCATCTCGTGATCCTTCTGATAATTGACGAATCCCATCGAGAGAAGTAAGAGAGTCGCTATTAAAATTGTGATCCGTTCCCGAATCCGCCGTCTGCGCTCTTCACGCTGAATGTATCCTTCCTGGCGATTCAGATTAATTCGATACTGATTTATCATCGGTCACTCCTCCCTTATCGCCACTCCAACCGCTGCTGAGTATTGAGCAGGATGTCCACCACCATTCCCGCCTACCAGCTCCAGACGTGCAAATGGATCATATTCTTCAACCCCCACATTGAATTTCCGAGCGAGAAACTCCTGCAATTCTTTTATATGGGCTCCCCCACCCATGAGTATAAAGCGAGTGAAATAGCTTTGGCTAGTCTCCTTCACGTAGTAACGGAGCGTCCGGTTGACTTCATCACCAAATTTTTCAATCACCGATCTCGATGCCAGGCGCAAACCGCCATCATCCGCTTTCGCTTTGGGAAGATCAGGCGAGATACCTTGCTCGTATTTCACCTCTTCGGCTCGATGATAATCCAAGCCGTATTCTTTCATCAACTCATCGGTAAACATCGCTCCCGCCACCGGGATCTCCCGCGAGAAAAACATATCGCGTCGTCCGAAGATACTGACCCCGGTCCGACGGCACCCAATGTTCATCAAGACAATTACTCCTTCGTCCGGAACCTCGTTAAATGTCAAGAAACTGTTGACCATCGCCAATGGTTCAATATCCACAATGAGAGGATTGATCTCAAGTTGATGCAATGCCTCCATGTGAGCGGAAAATAGCTTTTTAGTCGTGGCGACGACCAGAACCCGCACCTTGTCCGGTTCCTTGGCGTGCTCACCCAGAACCTGGTAATCCACCTGGGTTTCACTCCCATCCAACGGTATATGCTTGCGCGCCTCCAGGATCATCGCAGAATCCATCTCCGTCTTCGACAAGGGCAAGGCGACAATTTCTTTCGCCGCTACCTGGGCACCGGAGATCACTGTCCGAACATTCTTCAACTTCTTCGGTTGAAGTCTGAACTCCTTGAACAAATCCAGCATCAAAGGTACAATCTGGCTGCGCTTGGCACCATCTGGATCGTACACCTGGGTGCCAGTATAAATTTCACGCAAGCCACGATTTACGACTCGATAGCGTTGTCCTACCCGCTCAACCACTACCGCCTTGATTGAATGGCTGCCTACATCCAACCCCACTCGTAGCTTGCTCCCAAATCTTACCATGGGTATCTCCCCAAAATATATGATTATGGATTCTGATTCTACTGATTGGCTTCCTTACGATTTTCCGGCCAGTTGGAATTTACCACATACGTCGATCCTACAAAATCCAGTGTTCTCTGAAAAGGAGTCATAAAAGGCCACGATGGTTCGCGCGTATAAATAATGTTGAATTCCAACGAGATAAAGTTACGGTTGAACGCCGGAATAGTCGCATCCTGACTTAAAGGTGCATCTAAATGTCGTGATCCGGAATAGTTAAAGAACATCCTGAATGAATTCTCATCGACTTCAAAATGGTCTTTGCCATCACCAGACTGCGGGAAATTTTGATCAACGGGCTTTAATGCTCCATCGACATACACCACTGGCAATTTTGTCCGCGGGTCTCGACGGAAATCATAAAGCTGACGATCTTCATTCACATCATCAGGATCAACGTAACGTACAATCGCCCGGGAAGGAAAGCCCGCCGTCAACAACTGAACATCAAAGCCATTTCTCATGTGCTTCGTAAATGTGTTAATATAAGCTAATCCGAATTCCTCGGCATTCCGCATCTGCATGTTGATCCAGAGAATTTCATTTAAATGAATGACCATGATCACCAAACCGTAGAGCAGCACCGCGGAAAGAGCTAAACTCACCGCGACTTCAATCAGCGTAAAACCCTTACGGGCTCGCCGATGCAATCCCCCTTTAAAAAATGATCGCATCCATGGATTCTTCATCGTTTACCCTTTCACCTTTACTTTTATCAACCTGTCGAAAGGATCATCGGGCAGATTAACTCCAGATGAACCGGTTTTGTATGCGCTTGATGAACGAAAGGCGGTTCCAAGGCATTTTCGGTATATTCAATATCGACCTTAATCTCAAACCAATCGGGTTGGGCTTTCGTATCAGGATCATCGATAACCTGGATCGGGTATCGGGTTATTATTCCATTGAGTGGATTCCCCGCTTGATCATGTCCAAGGGTCACTTGTCTGCGTTCCCGTTGAACCATTTCATTTGGAGAGGGAAATGAGACATGAATCCTGCCTAGCCAATAACTCATCTCGCCTTTCAACAATTGGATTGCAAGTTCTTTATGGCGTTCCCGAATCAATAACCCATGCGCGATATAGATTCCGGAAGTTATCGCCACACTTGCAATAGAAACAATAAGAAAACCTACCATCAGTTCCACAAAGGTCACTCCCCCATGCCGATGATGTAAAAAGCCGTTTGTGGTCAGAAACCGTTTTCGATTTTTCATGAGTCACCCCGCAAAATTAAACTGCACTTTAACTAGATAGATCGACTTCGAAAAGCTTTTTGTTGTCGGCGACATAAACTGCGGTGTCACGGTCAATCAAGCCTTGATTTAAAAGACGCTGCAGATCCTGGTCAAGAAGATGCATCCCCTCCTTGCTGCTCGATTGTATAACCGAGGGAATTTGGTAAATTTTATCTTCACGAATCAGGTTCCTGACCGCAACATTGGCAATCATCAGCTCCGTAGCGACAACTCGTCCAGTGCCGTCCTTCTTCGGAAGTAATTTCTGGGAAATCACCGATTCCAAGGATTCCGCAAGCATGGAACGGACTTGAGTTTTTTGTGATGCGGGGAAAATGTCGATAATACGGTCGATTGTTTTTGCAGCTGAACTGGTGTGCAGGGTGGCAAGCACCAGATGACCAGTTTCCGCCGCGGTCAACGCCAGCGAGATTGTTTCAAGATCGCGCATCTCTCCTACCAGAATCACATCCGGGTCTTCTCGCAATGCGCTGCGCAAGGCATTGGCGAAGGAGTGGGTGTTGATCCCCAACTCCCGCTGGTTTATCATGCAATTCTTGGAACTATGAAAAAACTCCACCGGATCCTCGATTGTGATCACGTGGAGCTGTTTGTGCAAGTTGATATGGTCTATCATCGTGGCAAGACTGGTGCTTTTCCCGCACCCCGTCGGACCGGTGAAGAGAATCAAACCCTTGTCGCGTAAAGCCAAATCCTTCAACACTTCAGGTAAACCCAGTTCTTCAAATGATTTGATCTCATCCGGGATGGTGCGGAAAACAGAAGCGATACCTTGGATCTGCTCGAAAACGTTCACACGAAACCTGGCGTATCCCTCAAGCTTTTGACTCAAATCGATCTCTTTCATCTCCTCGAAACGTTCGATTTGATCGGAAGTCAGGACATCGTAAACAGCTTCACGCAATTCCGCATCAGAGGTTGGAGGCATATCCATTTTCTGAAGATGCCCGTACAAACGAATCATGGGAACTGATCCGGCGCTCAGATGCAAATCGGATGCACCATTTGACACGGAAAATCGGAGTAATTGGGGAATGTTCACTGTAGCCTCTCACATACTTATCTGCAAAAACCGAAAGAACAACTTGTAAATAGGGTACCTCAAGTAATCGCGCCGGGATTGCCGCTTATCCAGCAATCCCGGCAACACCCACCAAGCATCAACCGCCTTCACCTTCACCAGTGTTGGGAAGACCATAGCCAAAGAAAACACCGCGAAGGATGTCATAAGTCACTTCCTTGCCGGCGCCGCCAGGCATTTCATCAGTGGAAGTGGCAACGATCTGTTCAGTACCATTGATCGTGAACTCCCACTGGGTCATTACCGATTCGTCAATGGTCAAATAGCCCCATTCAACCAACTCATCGAGATCGGTTGGCCATTGATCACGCTCCTGCTGATACATCTTTGCGGCGTTGTAAATTGCACCGATTTGGGATTGTGCATCAGCAGCGCGGGCGCCACGGACGTACTCAATATAAATCGGCACCGAAATTGCCGCCAAGATCGCGATGATGACTACCACCACCAAAATCTCGATCAAGGTGAAACCCTTACGCTTGCGGTTCGCTGAAAACTGCATGTTCTACTCCTTAATCATTACTGCTTTTCGATCCGAATTTTCAAACCGAAAAACGTGAACTCTGGAAACTTACCCGTCTATCCGCATCTCAATTCCTTGAATTGAGAGGCGTAAAAAATGAATCGCTCTTTAAAAATGCTCTTGTGATTTATATCACGGTTAATTGAAACCAAATATAGGTGATTACCCTCGTCAATCCAACTCCCTCGTTTTATCGATTCTCCTCTGATCGACTCGGCTCTCCTTATAAAAAACAAAAATATCTAATTATTTACCGCAATATATATACCAGCAAGGGTCACTCTCGAGATAGCGAAAATCTTCTCAAAAGTGACCCTAATTTATTGTTTTTAAAAGTCTTTTAATCGAAATAGAAACTGACTTGGAAAAAGCGCTTCTCGATATATTATGCACTTCTTGCGCATCGACCGCATATAATGCGCAATCAGTCACCCCAAATTTCGCTCGAAATTGGAAGTCCAATCAGAACACACACGTTTTGGCTTCAGACTTCAGGCTTCAGGCTACTTATTGATGAACTATTCGGAAATTCCGAATAGTTGCTTTATGTTGTTCACTCACGGGTGACCTGCACTACTTGTTGTGCCGAGTGCCCAATGAGGATATTTGCCTTCTCGGACAGCTTGGAGGCAGGGTATCATTCAATTCTATCAATAACAATATCCGGCTTCTTGCTCCCCAGGTTGCAGTATAGTTTCAGAATCTCACCTCTTTTAACAGACACCATCTCCTCCACCGTCTCCATATCCGGGTAGAGGAATCTCAGATTATGAGTACCCGGCAGCAAGTAGAGAGGACGCCCCAAAGGCGTATGTCCCAGCGATTCACCGTCCAGAAACAATTCCGCTCCAGGCGTCACATGAAGTTGGAGCGTCCCAACAAATTCACTGAGGGAAAATTCCATCGTGGTCGTATCGGAGGAAGCCAGGGTTCGGCGCACTGTAAGCAGTGGAAAATCTGGATTCGATATTTTCACCGTCACCGAATTTTCATTTATTATGATTGGCTCCAAACCTGGGGTCATCCCTATATATTTATTATTGATATAGATATTCGCCCAGGGTGTTGTCCGAATGATCAGGACTTTTCCGTTTCGATTTTGCTCATCTATAGTCCGAGCTTTAGGCGTGATGCTCAAAGACTCATCTTCCTGTGGGATAGTCTTATCTATCCTTCCAATTCGACGAACTCGAAGCGGTTTTCCCGGTTCATCACCTTTCGCCAGTAAGGAGCGATATGTAGGCGGTGGCTTCTGCTCGTTATCAGGAAAAGTAAGATTCTTTGGCGGCAGTTGGTGCGTAAGTTTACCAATGTCAACGGCGAGAGCGGAATCCTCAGTCCGGAAAACATGCACGTTATCAATCACTAACCCAGGGGGATCGATGGGAGATTTTTTAATCGGGAGCGCTGCCTGCATGAAGAGAGTGAGAAGGATCGCCAGAAGCACCAAGGGAAGTAAAGTAGAGGGAAGGGAAAGTCTCGATTTTTCAGCCCGGTCGTTTCGGGAAAACTGATCGATCATCCCCGCCTGGCTCAGCAATTCCACGAGGGTCTCTTTAGCCAGCGGCGCCGAGAACCATCTCCCTTCCGGTTGTTTTATTAAAAAACGATCCAGCCATAGGGCGAATCCTAGAGGTAATTCCAAACTCTCCTCCTCGAGAAGTGGAACTTCCTGGGTGCGAACCAGTTTCAGGGTATCGATCAAGTCCTTTCCCTGAAACAGACGCTGTCCGGTCAAGGCTTCATAGATCAAAACACCACAGGCGAAAATGTCGGCGCGGCGATCGATCTCCTTTGCGCTCGCCTGCTCCGGAGAAAGGTATCCAGGTGTGCCGACTACCGATCCGGGCAGAGTGTAACGAGGATCCAGGTTTCCAAAAGCGAGTCCAAAGTCGGTGATGCAGGCGCGTCCCTCCGCCGTGATCCGTATGTTGCTGGGACTTAAATCCCGATGGATTATTCCAGCCGCATGGATCGCTGTTAGCCCTTCCAATAAATCGAGAGCCAGGTGAATCACCCGCTCGACTGACAATTTCCCCTCACGCCGGAGAACCGATGCCAGATCTTCTCCTTCGATCCATTCCATGGCGATATAAGGTCGATTCTCAGCGATTCCACTGCCATAGATCTTCGCGACATTTGGATGGATTACGGAGGCGCCCAGTTTCGCTTCGCGCTCCAGCCTCCCGATCAGCTCCTTATCGGCTGCATATTCAGGATTCAACCATTTGATCAGAGTCCGACGACCATGTACACGATGCTTCGCTTCGTAGACCGTCACCCACGGTCCTCGACGAAGCTCGCGAATTATCTCATACTCAGATCCTATCCTGCCGGGCATGGTTTTTCCTCTATTATCAGGCTACAGGCTTCAGGCTTCAGGCTTCAGGCTTTATATTTCCATCCCCTGCGCACGCCAATCT
>CAZCRQ010000003.1:18665-20219 GCA_964501095.1 uncultured bacterium
TTTCTCGATGGCTTTCAACGAACGATCCGTGGTTCCTTCACCTTCAATCGCACTCCGCGTAAAAATAAGATGTTCCGGTTCGATTGTCTTTCCGGAACAGAGAACGACCGCACGCTGAATGGTTCGTTCAAGTTCTCGTACATTCCCGTACCATGGTGCCTCGGTAAGCGCTGAAAGCGCCTGACGACTGAAACGCATAACACCTCGTCCCGTCCGTTCGCTATAATCACGCAACACTTTCTCGGCAATCAGAGGTATATCCTCTCGTCGTTCGCGCAGAGCCGGAACATGAATTTCAATCCCGTTGATCCGATAATAAAGGTCTTCACGAAATTTCCGCTCACGCACGGCTTTGGTTAGATCGAAATGCGTCGCCGAGATGATTCGCACATCGGAGGATAATTCTTTCGTTCCACCGACCGGTTTGAAACGTCCATCCTGAAGCACGCGCAATAATTTCGCCTGGATGCTTGGGGGGATGTCTGCGACTTCATCCAACATCAGCGTCCCACCGTCCGCCAGGGTGAATAATCCCTGTTTATCACGGAACGCTCCGGTGAATGATCCTTTGACATGTCCAAACAGTTCACTCTCGAGCAGCTCCTCGCTCAGGTTCCCGGCGAAAATGGCAAGGAAGGGGGAATCTTTTCGCGGTCCAGCATAATGAATCGCGCGGGCGATCAGCTCCTTACCCGTCCCCGACTCCCCATGAATCAAGACCGGAAGATCGGTCGGCGCCACTCGCTCCATGAGGGAAAACACCTGTTCCATCTGCTTTGAGGTGCCGATGATCTCCTCAAAGGAAAAACGTCCCGCCCGGCGACGGAGACGCTGATTTTCTTCCTGCAACGCGGCGAAATGCCGTGCCTGGTTATAAGCCTGGGCGGCAAGAGCACCGAATAATGACAGGGTTTCCACGGAATGCTCCGAAAATGAGGAGTCTTCCAAACGGCTGTCCAGGTATAATGCCCCGATCGTTTCATCGCCCAACCGCAGGGGAACGACCCCTATCGATCGGATGTCATGTAAAATAACCGAGGTTGAGCCAGAGAATCGTGGATCCTGACGCGCATTCTCCACCAGAACCACTTCTCCGGTCTCTATTGCTTTCATCAGTGCCCCACGGCTGATGTGATCCAAGTTCGCTTCCTCATCCGCTTGAAGATGACGGCTTGCCTGGACTTCCAAATTGCCATTCCCGCCTTTTATCACCAGGAATCCTCGTTCCGCTCCCAGCGCTTGAAGTGAATTTTCCAGAATCGTATCAAGAACTCGGGTTTTTTCCAGATTCGAACTGATCTCTCTGCCGATTTGCAATAATCCTGTTAAGAGTGTATCATGCACTCGCATTTCCATTTTATCTTCCTCTCAGCCGAATATTATGTCCGCTGGCATCTTCCTGTGAATATCATTCACAGTATAATGTATTTCTCAATGAAATAAAATAGCTTAGAGACAGTGTGAAGTGGGAACAGGAGGACATGAGAATCGGCTTCAGGCTACAGGTGGGTGCCCTGCACTACTTGTTGTGCAGGTGGGTGCAGGTAACTACAG
>CAZCRQ010000003.1:20319-30853 GCA_964501095.1 uncultured bacterium
TGCAGGTAACTACAGGTGGGTGCCCTGCACTACTTGTTGTGCAGGTGGGTGCAGGGCACCAACCTCAACTGCTCCATGATCATTTTCCCTCATAGTGGAAAGAATTGCTTGTTGAGAACTGCACCTTGATATTATATTTCAAGGTTAAGTGAAGATGAGTTGGAGTGGAGAAGGAATATCCTGGGAAGGATATAAATCGTTCATTCATACCACGAGGTAGCTATGAATTCGCCCATGTTAGCAAAGGCAGGCATCATAGCTTTGACGATCCTGTTTATGGTGAGTCTAGGCATTGGTGCACCCACAACTACACGGATCGATTTGGTCACGCGTTCATTTTATCCACCAGTCGATCCGTTTTCTTATCTCTTTGAACGCGATATAAACTCGCCATCGGCAGCAATTGTCCAACTACAATCCCACATACCCCGGAACGATAGAGTTCTCTTCAGCCAACGGGGCATCCACCTTCAGCGATATGTCGGAGGCGGAGCTTGGACAGCATACATCGAACCGGACGTAAAAGTTGAGGCAATCTCGGGATTTCCTGTGCGTTGGATCGGCGAATTATTGCCGGAGGATCGCATCAGCCCTCGTATTACAGAAGGCGAGACACCCCCATGGGCTGAGCTGGGAGATAACAGAGTCATTTTTGCCGTAACCTTTATGCGTCCTGTTTCACCTGCAGATGCGGAAGCGATTCTGCAGAATGAAGGTGTGGAGATCGGAGATTACATCCCGATCGTTCACACCTATTATATAGGCGCCTCTCCAGTTATTCCCGAGAAACTGGTGACATACCCTGAGGTGTTGTGGATCAATTTCCCGCCGCCGCCACTGGAAGGCGTCAACCATGATGCACGTATTGTGACTCGTGCCGAAGAAGTCCAGCAACCGCCATTCAATTTGAGTGGAGCTGGGGTTACTGTCTGCGTTTATGATGCCGGTCTGGTTTACCTCAACCATCCTGACTTTGAAGGCAGAGTAATCCATGGTGAAAACGGGACGCTGGAAGATCATTCGACACATGTCGCAGGTTCAGTCGCCGGGAATGGCGGAGATCAGTACCGCGGTATGGCTCCCGCAGCGAATATCGCTTCCTATCTGTATGAAGCTTGCGATCCCAACTGCCTCTATAACAGCCCGCAAGACATCTGGGATAACTATTTCAATGCCTTGTTCAACTATAATGCAGAAATCGCCACCAATTCCATCGGGGCAAACATTCCATTAAACGGATATCCCTGTTCCTGGGAGGGAGATTACGAACTCACCAGTTCGATCCTTGATTCGATAGTGATTGGCGGTTTAGGTGATGTGATGTCCGTGGTCTTTGCTGCGGGTAACGACCGCGGTCCCGGGAATTGCGGAACGACTTATCACACCATGGGAGTTCCCGCTAATGCCAAGAACATCATCTCGGTCGGCGCTACCGATGATAACGATGACATGTCCGATTTCTCGTCCTGGGGTCCGTCGGATGACGGTAGGATCAAACCTGAGGTAGTCGCCCCCGGCGTCGATATTGTCTCCTGTATCGGAAATAATGGACATGGCGCCATGAGTGGAACCAGCATGTCCACTCCCATTACCGCCGGCAACATTGCCTTGATGGTGGAAGCATATCGATCCTATATCGCTGATGAGCGACCGAATCCTTCCTTGTTGAAAGCCATTCTCTGCAACTCGGCTCACGATTTAGGGGCTCCCGGTCCTGATTATGCCTATGGTTTTGGCAGAGTGGATGCGGTGGAGAACATACAATCCATCATTCAAATCCGATTTGCTGAAGGCGAAGTGCTGGATAATGGCATCTGGCAACACGAATTTTATGTATTTCCGGATCAGGCGACCTTGAAAATGACCCTCGCCTGGACAGATGAACCCGCAGCTCCGGATGCCGGAGACGACGCCTTGATAAACGATCTTGACCTTCGTCTTGTTTCCCCATTTGGAGAGACCTATCTGCCATTCGTTTTAAATCCCAATTCACCCGAGCTATCGGCAAGGAGCGGTTTAAATCAACGTGACGTGGTGGAACAGGTGATGGTGCGCAATCCTGAGGAAGGATACTGGCGGGCGATTGTCGAAGGCTCTGATGTTCCTTCCGGTCCGCAGCCTTTCAGCATTGCCGCAAATATCCCCATTGGAGCTGGCGTAATGGCGGTTCAGGGAGTGGTTTCAGACGCAGAGACTGGGGAGCCTATTCAGGGAGCGCAAATTTACGTGGAAGGACTCCCTTCTCATGCAACCTCGGAAGCCGGCGGCATGTATACCATCTTTCTTCAAACTGATGTTGACTTTTTCCTGCGATGCGAGAGCTACGGATTTTCCACTCAAATGGCGTATGTATTTGTCGACGAGCAACCGCTTGCCACTCGTAATTTTGCCATGCGCGTAGGAAATCTGGGCACTGTATCCGGAGTGGTGACCTTGACAAATGGCACTCCAGCCGCCAATGCCAATGTCTTTCCGGTGGAATCCCCGCTTGACATCGTGCAAGCTAATGCCCAGGGCGAGTATACCATGCAGTTGGCTGCCGGACGAGCGCATGCCATTCGCACCCAGATGGGTCCACTCTATGATGAACGATCCGTCTTCGTCAGGGAAGGTGTTATTAACCAGCTCAACCTCGTGATTGACTTGGCGGAAAGCCATATCACCGGACCGGAAGCTTATGGCTATGTCGCGATCCAATCAACTGACAGTGATCCACTTGCCCCTGAATATAGCTGGATCGAGGTAGATCCCGATCAAGGAGGAGAAGGGACCCGTGTTCCTATGGATGCCGAAGAAACAGCGTTCCTTATAGATCTCCCCTTCACTTTTACCTATTTCGGTCAGGATTATAACCAGTTTACAGTGAACGAGAATGGCTTCTTCTGCTTTGGCGATGTAACCAATGATGCTGCACCGGCTGATTTTCGTAATTCCGAAATTCCTTCTCTATCTGGTCCTCCGCAGATGGTTGCGCCCTTCTGGGAGGATTTCCGTGCCAATCTAACCAATTTCTCCTATTATCATGACATAGAAGAAGGTCTGTTCATCCTCGAGTGGTATAACAGCCGTCAGTTCCCCGATGGTGCTACTTATGAAACCTTTGAAGTTGTACTCTACGATCAGGCGGTTCATGGACCTGCGAATGGGGATGGGAAATTCCTCTTCCAATATCAGGATGTCAATGACCTCGGCAACGCTACCGTAGGAATCGAAGACCATACGGAAACCAACGGCATCGAGATTCTCTTCTTTGACGGCGATGGCAATGGCGCCTATGATCCGACTGCCAGTGCCATCGTAGATGGCTCGGCGATTCTCTTCCTGCGTCCCAGCGGAAGCATCTCCGGAACTGTGGCGCTTCACCCCGCCGGGAATCTGACTCAGGTTACGGTAACAAATGGCGCCTTAGCAGTTCAATGCGATGCCTTGGGGCATTTCGCCTTTCCCAACACCCATGTCGGATTGAATGTTTTGACTGCGACCGTTGCCGGGTATGAACAGACTGTTACCGGAATTGACTTGCAGGATGGAGATAATGTCGATGATGTCATGCTTGATCTCTGGGAAATCTGTCCCCCGACCGATCTTGCTGGCGAAATTATAGGCAACTTCTTCCATCTCGCTTGGCAAGCGCCCTGGGAAGATGAAATTCTCGTCGCGCCAGACAATCCGCTTACTAATCCGCCCGGGGAATCACCAGAACGGTGGTGTCAGCCGTCCCCGGCTGAAACAGACATCACACCTCACAAAGCCATAGGGCTTACATTAACAACTTCAAACCTTACCAGAGGGATCGCAAGCACGGAGGCTTATGCTACCGACTTTGACACGGAACTCGATGAATTTCGCAACCTCTACTGTATTTACCTCAACGGTAGCATGATCGACCAAACCAGCGACTTGTTCTATGATCATATTGCTCTGGAACTCGAAGAAGATGATGTTTTCTGGGTGACGGCGGTGTATGACGGCGGAGAATCCGACACTTCCAACCATGTCTATTACGTCCCAGGTTTCGAGTATATCACCATGACTTTGCCGTTGCAGGCAAACTACTTCGAATTGATCTCGACTTACATTGTCCCGCCGATGCTCGATGCTGAAGTTGTCTTTGGGGATATCGACCATCTGAGCATCGTTTACCAAAGCAATGGTGACATCTACCTCCCGCCGTTGATCAATACCATCGGGGACATCACGCTGACTCAAGGTTATCAGATCTTCTGCACCGGCATGTCTGAACTCACCATAGAAGGTTTGATGGTCGAGAATCTCGAATATCACCTCTCCCCCAATTTATGGAATTGGCTTGGCTACCCTTATGATGTGGAAATTCCGGTCACTACGGCTCTGGGAGAGATTCAGGAGGCGATCGTAATTGTCCTTACTGATGATGGACGTATATGGTTGCCCAACCGCATCAACTCGCTTGGCAATATGCGTCCCGGCGAAGGTTACATGGTCTTCGCAACGGAAGATGTCGACTTCCAGTACAATCCTGTTCTCTTGGCGCTAAACGCAACCGAATCGGAAGGAGAAGTGATCGCGCCGGAAGAGGTGCAGGATGCTCCACGTGCGACCGGTCTCCCTTATGCAGTTCTTGTTCAACTTAGTGACCGGTTGAAAGAGCAGTCGCCCGCTGTCATCGAACTCTATGACCAGGATGTATTAGTCGGCAAGGCAATGGTGATCGCCGATTTTGAGGCAACTCCGGTTATTGCCTGGCAGGGTTCGGAAGCATACAAACTTCCTGGCTTTACTTCGGGAGATCCGATCCGCCCGATCGTTCGCAACACTGACGGCGCGCTTCTGCCGGTTGTTCAGCTCAACGAGCAGCCTGGCGTCTTTGGCGAAGGCGCATATTCGACCATCAACCTCGATTTCTCGCCGCTGCCGATGGAGTTTTCTGTCGCTCCAGGTTATCCGAACCCATTCAATCCAACAGTCACAGCACCCTTCTCGGTGCCAGAACGCGGTGAAGTGAGTTTCGCTGTGTTCAATCTCCTCGGGCAGCAGGTCTTTCAGACAAGCAGAACTTTCGAGGCTGGCTGTCATAAGTTCCAATTCAATGCGGTAACCGACATCGGCGATCTCGGTAGTGGGATGTACTTCCTCCAAGTGCAATATCAGGATCAGGTGAGAACGCAGAAATTGATGCTGCTGAAGTGAGGAGCGAAGGGTAGCGTAAGCCTCCGTGCTTGCGAAAAAAGCGAGGGGTAGCGTAAGCCTCCATGCTTGCGGAGGGATGAGGAGTGAGGGGTAGCGTAAGCCTCCGTGCTTGCGGAGGAGTGTGGGATGAGGAGTGAGAAGGGGCGTATTCATTAATCACCCTCCTTACTTTTCACCACTCACTCCTCACCCCCTCACCAATAAAAAAAACGGTTTTTATTGAAAGTCATCGGAAAATACCATTACAACCCACAAACTATAAGAGCCTGATAGTTCCATACCATGTTGGATAGATTCTCCATCCCAAACTTCTTAAATTGATTCTCCGTGTTACCAACATTGACGTAAAAGAATCGCCCCATTAGAAATTTTCATTTTTTTCAACAGAAATGACAAAATCATCATGACGCAAAGAGAAAATACCAACACTGAACCAGTAGATTTCATCCGCAGCATTGTCGCGGAAGACCTAAGAACCAACAAGCACAACGGGCGGGTGGTAACTCGTTTCCCGCCGGAGCCGAATGGTTACCTGCATATCGGTCATGCGAAATCCATCGTCTTGAACTTCGGAATCGCCGCAGAGAACAATGGGATCACCCACCTCCGTTTCGATGACACCAATCCTTTGACTGAAGATGTCAGTTATGTTGAATCGATCATGGCGGATGTGCGTTGGCTGGGCTATGATTGGGGTGACCGTCTTCACTACGCTTCCGATTATTTTGGCAAGCTGTATGACTATGCCGTACAGCTTGTTCAAGAGGGCAAGGCTTATGTCTGCGATCTGACGGAAGAGGAGATTCGCGAGTTTCGCGGCACGGTAACCGTCCCGGGGAAGGAGAGTCCCTACCGCAAACGTACAAGAGAAGAAAACCTGGATTTGCTCAAACGGATGAGAGCGGGAGAGTATCCAGATGGGGCACGGACTCTGCGCGCCAAGATCGACATGGCATCCCCGAACATGAAAATGCGGGATCCGTTGATTTACAGGATTCGTCACGCCACCCATCACCGAACCGGCAATGACTGGTGCATCTATCCGATGTATGATTTCGCGCATTGTTTGTCAGATTCCATTGAAGGCATCACACATTCCATCTGCACGCTGGAATTTGAGAACAACCGGGAGTTGTATGATTGGTTTCTCGATGAATTGAGGGTTGAGTGTCATCCGCAACAAATCGAATTTGCGCGATTGAATTTGAATTACACGATTATGAGCAAACGTCGTCTTCTGGAGTTGGTTGTCGATAAACACGTGAGCGGCTGGGATGACCCACGTATGCCGACCATTTCCGGATTGCGTCGACGCGGCTATACCCCTCGGGCGATCCGTAATTTCTGCGAGCGGATCGGAGTCGCCAAACGTAACAGCACGGTGGATATGGCGCTACTCGAGCACAGCATCAGAGATGACCTGAACACTCATTCGTCGCGAGTGATGGCGGTGCTGCGTCCTCTAAAATTGGTCATTCTTAATTATCCCGAAGGTCAGGTGGAGGAGTTGGAGGCGGTGAACAATCCGGAAAATCCAGAGATGGGGACAAGAAAGGTTCCATTCTCGAGGGAAATATTCATTGAACAGGATGATTTCCGCGAGGAACCGCCGAAAAAATTCTTCCGTCTCGCGCCCGGCAGGGAAGTGCGGCTGCGCTATGCTTATTTTATCACTTGTGTCGATGTCATCAAAGATGAACACACCGGGGAGCTGAAAGAGCTGCATTGTACCTATGATCCCGCCTCCCGCGGCGGCGATTCGCCCGACGGACGCAAGGTTAAAGCCACCCTGCACTGGGTCTCGGTGCCTCATTCCCTGCCCGCCGAAATCAGGCTCTATAATACTCTTTTCACTGTCGCAAATCCGATGGAAGTGAAGGATGGGAGGGGATTCAAAAGTTTTATCAATCCTGATTCGCTCGAGGTTTTAAAGTCCTGCCGAATAGAGCGAAGCCTGGCGGAAGCCGAGCTGGGCTCCAATTATCAATTCGAGAGGCAGGGTTATTTCTGTGTAGATGCTGTCGATTCCAAACCGGGGAAGTTGGTTTTTAACCGAACTGTCACCTTGAAAGATACCTGGGCGAAGATCGAGAAGTCGCTGGAGGAAAGGTTTTAGGCTCTGGGCGCCAATACCGTCTGTCGTCCTCGTCTGACACGATAATTGTAATGCGCCTGACAGCGCAACTACGAACAGCAAGTAGCCCGGACAGTGACACATCCGGGCTGCTTGCTTAAGCGTAGGAATGAGGAATTATCCTGTCAATCCTGTATGTCGTTGTTAAAAACCTCACTTCATCAGCACGACTTTCTGCCGGATGGTTTCGCCTTTGAAAGCGACCTGCAGGAAGTAGACGCCGCTGACAAGTTCACAGTTGGTTTTGGCGGAATCGAAGACAAACTGGTGTCTTCCAGCTTCATACACGCCATCAGCCTGGTAAACCTGCTGTCCCAGAATATTGCCGACGGTAAAGATAACTTCACCCGCCTGAGGGATGGCAAAGGGCACATTTATCGATGGGTTGAATGGATTCGGATAGCCATTGGAAACCGTGAAAGCTTCCGGAAGCGCCATCAAATCCGCGTCGATAGTAGCATAGGCGCCTTCGCCGTAAGTCGCCGCGTCTGCGGTAACCGCGATTTCGGAGCCGTCCGCGCGAATAAATGCCGCCTGAATCGGATGTCCAGCGGTAAAGCCCTTTAGACCCTGATCCGGTGAAGCCTGCCAAGCAGTGATGGGAGTCAGGTCGTGATCCTCCAAAACTGCCGCCTTACCGACCAGAAGATTCCCGTCATACAGCTCAACAACTACTGGCTGCTGGGCAAGGAGATTCTCACTCAGATTGACTAAAACCGTGAAGGGAAGCCCAGTTGCATTTGGTGCGTCTTCCACTTCCGGAATCTCCCAGACTTCGCTGTCATTACCGGCTGCCAGCATCGCACCATCCGCAAATTGGAAAGTGACCTGGGTGTTGACAAAAGCGAAGTACCCCTCGCCTGGCACCATGTCGCCGAGGGTATTGACTACCGGCGGAATCCAGATCTCGCCGTTATCATTCCCGATGATTTCAATCGCATTTTGTATACCCGCCAGAGCGACATTCACGGGAACCGGATGATCGAAGGGATAACCCAACCAGTTCCATCGGTTGGCGACGAGTGTATATTCCGTAGCCGGATCGATCAGAGTGCCGATAAATGTCACCTCGGAAACTGCGCTGCAGAAAAGCTGATAACCCTGGGTGATAGAGATATCGCCAATGGTATTGATTACTTGAGGAATGTAAATGTGTCCATCCACTTGGTAAACGATTTCCAGGGCGTTGACAGCCCCAAAAACATTCGCCGCGTTCAGGTCCTCAGGAACAATGCAGGTAGAGATCAGCTCGAAATAATTCCGCGCCAGAGGAAGTGTAAGTTCATCCAATGGCGGCTCTCCTTCTGCGAAGAAATTAAGCAAACGCGCCATCAATAGATTACGGTTGGCGGCGGTCGAAATTGTTTCGAATGGTACACCCAAGACAAATGTTTTGTAATCTGGTGTAGCGTTACGTATCCCGATGGCTCGGGAGTTCATCGGAGTGAGCCAGAAGCTGTTAGCCGCGCCATTGGCGGCATCCTGCATGTAGCAGGGACGTCCACGGTTATCCGCCCCATCCCCGCCGCTGAATACCAGATTCATCCCATCACCGATTAGGTCGCCTGTCTGTCCATACGCCTGATTGGCAGTAGGGAAACGCCCGCGATAATTTGTACCCATCAGACCGATGAGTTCTGTACCATCGAGGAGCACGGCAACCTCACTGCCGGATATAAACAGATTCCCCCCGTCGTTCACGTAATCGGTAAGGAATGTCACATCCTCTGGAGCAAACTCTTCACGATCGGCATTCGACCAGAAGATAAGCTCGGGCGGATTGGTCGCGAATCCGGTATAATCGAATGGATGCGCTGCCTTGATCCACACTCCGTAATCCGGTGCATTTTCCGCCTGATCGATGGCGTTGGTGTAATACTGGGAGAATTGCCCGGTCGTTTCATTGTTGATAATTACCAGTGGCGCTTGGTTGAGGACAAAAAAGGTCAGACTCTGTGTCAACCCCGGCGCTTCCTGGGAGGCGATAGTGAAGACTACCGATCCACTCTGCCCGATGACATTAGCGGATTGAATAGTCATAACGCCATCAAATTCATCGCCCGCCTCCATCGCAATGGTTGAGTTGCCGGTAAATTCACCATCCGGTGTGAGGTAAGAGAACGACCAGCCCTGGGGAAGATTGGACTGAACCGTGATATCATAAGTGTCATCGAAGACGCCGGTGTTTGCTGCATGGAAAGCGAAGTTGTTCTCCGCTCCTGGTGCGCCATAGATCGATGGTTGGTCACAGGTCAATTCACAAATGTATCCTCCACCGACTTCATCCAACTGTGATTGAACGACTTCACGCGTAGCATCGTTCTGGACAAACACACAAACTAGGAGGTTGTCCATGTTGTAAGCCACATTCCAGGGGAAGTCAACTTCGAACGTTTGTGTCTGGTTGGCAGCTATATCGAAATCGATGCCGGTCGCATCAGGCGCCAGATCCAGGAAGTTATTATGCCAAACAGTTTGACCATTTGCAGCGTTGTAGTTAACGACATTATCGAGAAGGGCAAAGCGAAGCCGGAAATTGCCCTGCACCGCTTGTGAACTAGCAATAGTTGCGACAACGGTGATCGGGACGCCGTCTCCACCGTAACTGATCAGGTTGATGCTAAGCGGACTGGCGATGGCTAATCGTGTATTCACCGCTGCCCCGATGCTTGCCGCACTGATAGGCCAAATATCGGTCAAGCCGTCGACATAGAGGTGAGGAACTGCATTTGCCGGATTTAAGAAGGGGTAGTAGTTCTTTCGCGTCGTGTTTTCTGCCACATTGCGCAAATACCAGGGATCCTGATTGCTAGGCCACCACACATGGTAGGCGATTTTTGTAACATTTGCAATGTTAGCATCGTAATACTGTTGAATCTGCGGACCCGCAGTTGCACATCCGGGTCAAGAGGTGTTGGTGAAATACTCTAATAGTACTTTTCGCGGGAACGCAAAGACCTGGCTCGCAGCGAGCAGGGTGAGTACGAGTATAAAGATCGACTGCTTTCTCATGGAATCCTCCGAATTGCTAGGGTAAACACCTTTACTTGATACATTTTTCCCTGATATTGAATATACTCTACTTCTGGATCGGAAAGAAACACCCCCTTTCGGAAAATTTAATACTATATCTCCGAGTAGAGAATAGGCGAGAGCCGCTAGTAGTCCAGGCTGATCCATGCGTAGCACGGGCGTCCCGCCCGTGACCTGGACGAGACGTCCAGGCTACTA
>CAZCRQ010000003.1:30953-36385 GCA_964501095.1 uncultured bacterium
TGGACGAGACGTCCAGGCTACTAATTAAACAGCACATTTTATTCGCTGGCTATATTCCCTAGTCCCATCCGGATCACCTCCCTCGCTTCATTGATTTAAAGACGGACGGATTATTGGTTTTTCGATCTGCTTGCCTTTTTCGCCCACAGGATTGCCCTGGAAACGGCATCATTCAACGCAGCCTGAACGGCTGCCGTCATCGGTCCGCCGAGGGTTTCCAAATCCGCCGCTTCTACCGCGAGAATCTCAATCTGACGGGGCATTGTCATTCCCATCCGCTTGCCCAGCTCGAGGGCAGTGGGCAGACTGATCTGGTGACTCGAGGTGAGGTTGTGGGAGGCAGGGAAATCGGAGAGGGCAAGGAAACTCAAATGACCCGCCGGAGTTTTATGCCCCGTTTGAATAGTATCCACGATCAGCACCCGCTCCCGTCCGGCGAGAAGATCAAGTAGAGCAAAACCCGCCACAGGTGCATAGATCACTTCGACCGGTGACGGGAGTTTTTTAGATTCCAGCAGTATCCTCGCCGCCTCCGGACCGAAGGCGTCATCGGCGATTACTTCATTGCCGAGACAGAGGATGAGGAAGGGTTTAGTCATTCTTCTCGCGCGGAGACGCGGGGACGCTGAGAATAAGATCTAATTCTGATGGAAAATCTTTCCTGTACTATCACGCCAAGTCGTGCTCAGCACCTCCCCGGTTTTCGCCTCATGCAGGATCAGTTCCAGAGGCATCTCCCCCGCTAGGGAATGAGTGGCGCAACCGAAACAGGGATCATAGGCGCGAAACGCCATCTCGATACGGTTTAAAATTCCTTCTGTGATTTTCACGCCTTTATGTATTAGATCCTGCGCCGCTCGCTTGATCGACATGGTAATGGCGGCATTATTGTTTGTCGTGCCGACAATCAGGTTCGCCATGGTGACGATCCCTTGTTCATCGGTTTTATAATGATGTGTCAGGGTGCCTCGCGGCGCTTCGACAATCCCCACCCCCTCGCCGACAATCCCTTTGGGGATGGTGTGGATCTTGTCGGAAACGACCTCTTCGTCTTTAGCGCCATCGAGGGTCGCTTCGCAGGCATACACCAGTTCCACTACCCGCGCCCAATGGGTGGCGAGGGTCGCATTCACCGGTATCTTGCCGCTGTGGTCACCAGTAAGTGTCTTATAGAACCGTTCGTATTCTTCCTGGGCGAGAGGAGTCGCCATGCCGTCGGAGGCGTTCAGACGCGAGAGCGGCGTTGCCTTGTAGACGCCAGAATCCACACCGTCGACAAATCCCTTCCAACCGATCTTTTTCAAATAAGGGTACTTAAGATAACTGTAAGGCTCCACATGCTCGCTGACAAATTCGAGATAATCCTTGGGTTCATACTTCGCATGTTCTTTGCCATCCGGACCGACTACGCGCACCTTGCCATCATAAAAATTCACCTTGTTATTCTCGTCCACCAAGCCCATGTTGTATGTCTTATGGGCATAAGTGTCGGAGAGGATCAGATCGACATAGGTCTTATTCGCCAGGACGATGTCATTCACGACTTGAATGGTGAACTTGGCGAATTGGACCATCGATTCTCCGATTCGGATCATCTCCTGCTGTTCCTCTTTGGTTATCCGTTTCGCCTGTCCCCCAGGGATGGCAGTGACTGGGTGGACTTTTTTCCCACCGATGATCTCGATAATCCTTTGACCTCCAGCGCGCTGAGCGATCACCTTTTTTCCGGCATCCAGACCGACCTTGGCGATCAAACCGAGAATATTCCGTTCCGCCGGGGGAGCGTCGGGACCGCAGACAAAATCCGGTCCCGCGAGGGCGTAAAAATGAGTGGTATGGTCGCCGGCGAAAAAGGCGTTGTACATCAGACTGCGAAGTTTATAGGCGGCGGAGGGGATGGTGACTCCATAAACAGCATCGGCGGCTTTGGCGGAAGCCATGTGATGAGCATCCGGACACACCCCACAGATACGGGTGGTGATGCGCGCCAACTCTTCGACTGGACGTCCCTGGCAGAACTTCTCGAATCCACGTAATTCGGGCACTTGAAAGTAGCAGTTAGCCAGTTCGCCGTCATCGGTCAGAAACAGGTGGATTTTCCCGTGACCTTCAAGGCGCGTGATCGGATCGATTACAATAGAATTCATATTTGTGTCCTCCGCAGCATGGAATCGGCGAGGGTAAAGCGATAGAAGGTGCCGATGGGATCGGCGATGCTATTGATGATACGCTGTATCTCTTCAGGGTCGGTGGAGTCGATGACACTGGCTAACGCTGAGATCATCTTTGCGCCCTGATCTCGAATATTGATCGGGCTGCCATAACATCCACGGCAGGGCATTCCAGCCATGACGCATTTTGCCCCACACCCGGAGCGTGTCGCCGGTCCACAGCAGACTATGCCCTGTTCCAGCAAGCAAATTTCTGGATCTACTTCGATTTCAAAGGGACGAACGAAACCCTTGATTTTCTTCACATCACGCTGGCGTTTGCATTCATCGCAACAGCTTTTATCGGTAGCGCCGAGAACTGCGCCCTTTGGCGGCAATTGTCCATTGGATTTCAGGATGTCGATCACCGTACCGACCACCGCCGCGATCTGATCGGATTGTGGTGGGCAGCCGGGGATGAAATAATCCACATCCACCACCTGTCCAAGTGTTCGCACCGTGTTCCATAGCACTGGGATGGTGATCTCGCCTTCCGGAACCTTGGTGACCGGTTCCGGAACCACACCATCACTATTGACTGTGGAGGGGGATTCATGATAGACGAAATTTTTGATGCCCTCGAGGGTGGTGAGGTTGGCGAGTGCCGGAATGCAGCCGTCCGAAGCGCAACTGCCAAAGGCGACCAGAACTACCGATTTTTTCCGCAGCAGTTGGGCGATATGATAGTTTTCACTGCTCCTGATCGCGCCGTTGAACAAGGTAAGTGTGATGGATTTATCGGGCATTGCCTCGATGTCTTTATATTTGAAATCCATGGCGCAGGGCCAAAAGACAAGATCGAAGAAGTCGGCGACGGCAAGAATCTTATCTTCGATATCGAGAATGGCGATGTCGCATCCGCCGCAGGAGGCTGCCCAGTAAATCGCAAGTTTTGGTTTGGTCATGACTATTTCCTAGTGACGTCAGCCGTCCTCGGCTGATGGTTTATTAGGCTTCAGGCTGCCGGCTATAGGCTTTGGGATCGAACGCCCACTCTCCGAGTTTTAGAGGACCGAGGGTACGGATTTGTTCGGTGAAGTCGGTGACGACTTCAGTAAATCGTGCCCCTTCAGAGGCTGAAACCCACTCGAGACGCACCCGTTTGGGATCGATGCCGAATCCTTCAAGAACCTTCTGAGTAAGCGGGATACGTCTCAGACATTTATAGTTACCCTCAACATAATGGCAGTCACCGGGATGGCATCCGCAGACCAGCACGCCATCGGCGCCGGATTTGAAGGCATCGAAGATAAATCCAGGATCAACACGTCCGCTGCACATCACACGCACCGCCATCATGTTCGGCGGATACTTCATCCGGGCGGTACCAGCGAGATCGGCGCCGGTATAACTGCACCAGTTGCAGAGGAGCCCGAGGATTTTCGGTTCGAAGCTCATGCGAGAATCTCCTCGATTTGGGCATAGATTTGTTCATCGGTGAATTGACGGGCGACAATTGCTCCGGTGGGACAGGCGGCGGCGCAAGTGCCGCAAGCTTTACATAATGCTGCTTGAACTTCGCTGACCATCTCCTCCTCGTTGAAGCTGATCGCTGAGTAGGGGCAAAGTCCATTACAGATACGGCAACCGCTGCAGAATTCCTTTCTGATTTCCGCATAAGCAGCGTCGAGGAACAGCTCGCCCTGGCAAAAGAGTTTGAGCACCTGTGCGCCGGCGGCGCTGCCCTGCGCGACAGCATCCGGAATGTCCTTCGGTCCCTGGCAGACACCGGCGAGAAAGACACCATCGGTGGTGGTGGAGACCGGCGCTAGCTTCGGATGCGCTTCGATAAACCAACCATCCGCACCCTTGGAGATGTTCAGTTTCCGGGCAAGATCGGCAGAATCAGCACGCGCTTCCAAAGCGGTGCAGAGAACCACCATGTCCACTGGGATCTCACGAAACTTCCCAATCAGTGTATCCTCGCAACGCACCAAGAGCGATCCTTCCTCCTGTCTGCCTAACGGCGCTTGGACAATCTCGGCACCTTTACCGCGGATTACGGTCACTCCTTCATGAAGCAGGCGTTGGTAAAACTCCTCATACCCTTTGCCGAAACTGCGCATATCGATATAGAGCTGATAGATTTGTGCGCTTGTCTTTTCCACGGCGAGGTGAGCGAACTTAAGGGCGTACATGCAGCAGACCCGGCTGCAATAAGAATGATGGTTGGTATCACGACTGCCGATGCAATGGAGAATGGCGATGGAGCGCGGTTCGTTCCCGTCCTCCATCACAATCTTGCCGCTGGTGGGACTGGCGGCGTTGTTCATCCGCTCAAATTCCATGGCAGTCAGCACATTGGGGAATTTTCCATAGCCGTACTGCTTCATCACTACCGGGTTGAAATCCTGGAAGCCGGTGGCGACAACGACAGCGCCGACTTCATAATCCTCGATTCGCTCCTTCTCTTCATAGTCGATGCAATCCTTCGGACAGACCTCGGAGCAAATCATGCAGCCGCCTGATTTAAAGTGGATGCAGAAATCTGTATTGATCCGCGGCACATTGGGTATCGCCTGGCGGAAGGGGATGGTGATGGCGGCATTGGGACTGAGCAGCAATTCGGCATGACGGTAAGGAGCTGTCACCGCTTCCATTCTAATATGCCCAGTGGGACAGAAGAGGGCGCATGCTCCACAGGCGATGCATACTTCCGGGTAAACCGTCACTTCCCGACCGGAACCGCGGTTGGTGAAGCCGAGAGCGCCGACCTTTAAAATCCCTTCACAGACCTGGACGCATAATCCGCAAAGAATACATTTATTATTCGGGTCTTCCACCGGGAATCGAGTTCTTTCCACTCCCAGTTCATCGGCAAGGTCGTGCAAAATTTTCGCTGCCGGGGCGCGTGCCAGCAGGAGTTCAAGGTTCATCCGCCGAAGCTTCAGCACCCGTTCGGACTGCGTCTTGACAGACACCTCTTCCCGTAAGGGATAGTTGCAGGCAGTAACCAGGCGGGTTCTCTTTCCCCGTATCACCTCTACCACACACATCCGGCAAACAGCATAAGGCTCGATCAGCTCGTGATAACAGAAGGTGGGGATTTTAATACCAAGCGCTTTGGCGGCATTCAGGATGGTCGTCTCTTTTTCTACCTGGATGTCACGACCATCAATGTTTACGGTGATCAAATTACCTCCTTAAAGGCCTCAGGCCTCAGGCTACAGGCTTCAGGCTACAGGCTTCAGGCTACAGGCTTCAGGCTACAGGTTTTAATTT
>CAZCRQ010000004.1:0-30149 GCA_964501095.1 uncultured bacterium
AAAAAGGACTTGAGGCATTTTCCACGCGACATCGTGCGATTGCCTCCAATCTGGTGAATTCGGTAGTCGTGGATTACAAAAGACGTCAAGTATCGTTCGAAGAATCCTTGAAAGAGGCGCTTAAGGGAAGCGACCGCCTTCGTAGAACTCAGCCAAACCACCTTCCTCTCCGTCGAAATCCGTCAGAGATAGATCCCATTGTCCAGCGCGACCCTGAAAAATCAAATGCCTCTGGCGTTAATAACGTTGATATCGATGGTGAAATGGCTCAATTAGCGACGAACCAGATTCACTATTCAGCAACGGCTGAGGTGACGAAGCGGTTTTTTGAACTTATAAGAACGGCAAAACTTTCCAATTAGAGGTGGATCATGGAAATTCGGGGCATTTTTTCCTCTATCGATATAAGCTCCACCGGATTATCCGCGCAGCGTAAGCGCATGACGGCAATCGCTGAGAATATCGCTAACGTAAGTACGACTCATACGCCGGAAGGGGGACCTTACAAGCGGCGCATGCCCTATTTCTCTGAGAGCCGTAAACGCGCCGATGTTTTCCGGGTGAGTGAAGAATCGAAGCCTAAAGTCGAAATGAACTATACCCATCCAAATCATTTGACTCCGAGCGAGAGCCGCTTGTCGGAAGATCGTTTCTCCGGTGTTCAATATCATGAACGACGGGATACCTCAATTCCGGAATTTATCTATGAGCCCACGCATCCGGACGCCAATGAATTTGGTTATGTCGCGAAACCAAAGATCAATATCATCACTGAGATGGTCGATATGATCGCCGCTACTCGAAACTATGAAGCGAATGCTTCCGCGATTGAGGCGGCTAAGGGAATGGCGAAGAAAGCATTAGAAATTTAGACTACGAGACCGAAGTGCAAGTCGATACAAAACTAACTCAACTTCAAAATTTAATCGATCAGAAACAGGTACAATTAAATCGTTCTATCAGGTCTGAATCATCGGGAAGAGCGGGAAATCCTCGATTTGCGGAAGCCGCGCGGCGAGTGGGGGTGCATCTTCAAACTCGGGGATTGCTGCCGCCGGCAAGAACCAATTACCATGAAAAAGCTGCCAGTTTTCCCGCTTCCACCTTTGAGATTCATAAAACCACCAGAGCGGAGAGGATGGAACAAAGCGAGAGAGTCTCCTCTATCTTGTCGAAGCCCTTCCAATCAATTAACGTACAATCAGATGAGGAAAAAATCATCCGACGCTCATCAGAAGAACATTTGGGGCGATTTATCGACTTGTACGCCTGAGTTTTCACCTAACCGGCTGGACGTTAGCACGTCAAGTTGATCATGGAGAAAAGCATGGCTGAAATTCCGAGTATTGGACCATTAAGAGGATCATTCCCTCGGGAAATTCCGCTGTCCGAGCGAAAAAGCATGGTCTCGGACAGCACCCACAATTTTCATGACACCCTGAAGGGATTGATTCAAGATGTGGATCAGATGCAGAAGACTGCGGAGGAATCCTCCCGACGCCTGGTGACTGGGCAGATTGAGGATGTCCATCAGGTGATGATCGCCATGGAGGAAGCCCAGACCTCCTTTCAACTGATGATGGAAATCCGAAACAAGATCATCGATGCCTACAAAGAAATTCTTCGACTGCAGGTGTAATTTATGGCTGGTATTACAAACCAGGTGAGCAAGTACTTCCGTTCTGTTTTCGGACATCTCACCATTGCCCAGAGAAGCATGATCATCGGAGCGGTCGTACTCACTATCATTGGATTGATTCTTGTTGTACAATGGGCAAGTAAACCTGATTTCGTCCCCCTGTTCTCGAATTTACCACCTGAAGAAGCTGGGAAAATTGTCGATTGGCTTACCGAAAATAATATTCCTTACAAACTTGAGCAGGGCGGCAGTCGAGTGCTTGTACCAAAAGAAAATATGTACGACGCCCGAATCCGTCTGGCTCAGGAAGGTCTTCCCAGCCCGCGGGAAACTGGGTACGAGGTTTTCGACGCCACCAATCTCGGCATGAGTGAATTTGTCCAAAAGTTAAATTTTCGCCGCGCTTTGGAAGGAGAACTCGCTCGTACAATTGAAAACATGGAGGAAGTCGAACGGGCACGGGTGCACATTGTCATTCCCGAACAAGCGCTCTTCCGCAATAAAGAAAAACCGACAACCTCCTCCGTCGTGTTGAAATTGCGGAATCGTTTGTCGGAATCTCAAGTTACTGGGATTGCCCACCTTGTGGCGTCCGCTGTGGAAGGATTGGAGATCGAAAAGGTCGCCATCCTTGATACACGGGGGAATCTCCTTTCCAAGTATTCAGAGACTGATCCTCTGGTCGCCATGTCTTCCACGCAGTTGCAGTTAAAAGAAGCAACAGAGGCTAGTCTGGCGCATAAAGTCGAAACGATGCTGACACGTTTGCTTGGCGAAGGGAAAGCGATTGTCAGGATCTCGGTTGACCTGGATTTCAGCCGTACGGAAATTACCGAGGAGTTGTATGATCCGGAACAGACTGCAGTACGTAGCGAAGAGAGCGTCGAAACCGAGCAGTCGACTACAGACCAGTCGTATGAAACGAATGCGGATCCCAATGCCCCCAAAATAGGTACAAATACAAGTGGATCCGAGGTCAATACCGTCACCAATTATGAAATAAGCAAAACTTTACGAAATACCGTCTCCCAGGCTGGTGGAATTCAACGTGTTTCTGCGGCGATCATGATTGACGGCACCTACGAAAATGTTCCCGCTCCAGAAGGTAAAGGGCAGATTGTGCAATATCATCCACGTACGGATGAAGAAATCGACCAGATCGCGCTGGCGGTGCGCAATGCCTTGGGATATAATGAACAACGTGGGGATGAAGTCTCGGTGATCAATATCCCCTTTCAGGCAGAACCCCTTGAAGAACCGAAGGTCAATATCATCGACTATGTACAGCAGAACTGGTATTCATTGTTGCAAAAAATTCTCTTTGGTGTTGCATTATTATTTGGTTTACTCTTTTTGAAACGTTTCCTTCAGAAATCGGCAGAAGCTACTCAGTTGATCTATAAACGGGAATTGACGGCGTTGCCGAAACCGCCCAAACCGGTCGGCGCTCTGCCGGCTCCCGAAGAGCAGGTTGCCGTGCCCGCAGTCGATAGTGAAATGCCGATGGAGGTGCGCAAGGCGCGTGTACTCCAGCAGCAACTCATTGATTATGTGGAGGAAAAACCGGAAACTGCCGCACGATTATTGCGTTCCTGGTTGGTTGAGGGATAATAATGGCGAAAGAGACATCAATAACTGAAACTGAAAAGCTGTCCGGTATGCGGAAAGCGGCGATTTTTCTGGTCGCCATCGGTTCAAAAGCGGCTGCCGAAATCTATCGTCACCTGTCCGAACGCGATGTCGAACTCCTGACTACAGAGATCGCCAAGCTGGAGAGCATCCCCAGCTCGGTGCTGAACACAGTAAACAACGAATTTTACCAGATGGTTCTGGCGCAGAAGTATATCACCGAAGGCGGATTGTCGTTCGCTCAGGAAGTGCTGGAATCCGCGCTCGGTGAGCAGAAAGCGCTGGAAATCATCCGACGCGTGCAGATGTCGTTGCAGGTGCGTGGTTTCAATGTTCTCCAGAATGTGGACACAAATCAGTTGATGGCGTTTTTGCAAAAGGAACATCCGCAAACAATAGCCTTGGTGTTGACACAATTGAATCCAGTTCAGGCGGCGAATGTGCTGACAGAATTATCCCCAGCATCCCAGGTGGATGTGATGCATCGTCTCGCCCTGATGGAGCGGGTAAGCCCGGAAACTATTACCGCTATTGGCAAGGTGCTGGAGAATCGCATCGATTTCAGCGCCAGTGCGTCAAAACTCGGTGGCGTGAAACAGACCGCCGATATTCTCAACCTGGTCGGTCAAAGATTTGAGAAAAATATCCTCGCTGGAATCGCCAAAGAAAATCCCGATCTGGCAAGCGAAATCAAAAACCTGATGTTTGTCTTCGAGGATATCATAAACCTGGATGATCGTTCAATTCAGAAAGTCCTGCGTGAAGTGGATAACAAAGAGTTGGCAATGGCGTTGAAAGCAGCCAGTGAAGAGTTGAAGGCTCGGATTCTCAGCAACATCTCCAGCCGCGCGGCTGAAATGATCCAGGAGGAGTTGCAGTACATGGGACCGGTACGTTTGAGGGAAGTAGAAGAGGTTCAACAGAGGATCATCGATATTATCCGCCGACTTGAAGAAGAAGGGCAAATCATTGTTGCCACAGGTTCAGCCGAAGAGCAGATGGTGTAAATGATGGGTAAAAAAACAGCACAAGTCAGTGTGACCCGAACGCCCCAGACAAAATCCAGAATCATCAAAGAGGCGTACAAATACATTGATTCCAAGGGTGTACGTGAATTCACTGCGCGTGATGATCTCCTCCCCAAAGGTGTGGTTACCGGGCATATTCAACTTGAGCAAAAATCGGACGATGGACCGCTCTCGGTGCGATACAATGCCGATCGTTATGGAGTTATCTATCATGCCAATATCAAACAACACCTGACCACACAACAGGAAGAGATACAACGATTAAAGCAGGAACAAGAGAATCAGAAGAAGGAAGCGGAAAAGCGGGCGAAACAAGCGTATGAAAAAGGCATCAAGGAAGGATATGAGAAGGGTTTGATTGCGGGACGTTCAGAGATTACTCAACCGATTGATCAATTAAGGCAAATTTTAACCAAAGTCACTCAAGCGACTCAGGAGTACTTCGCCGGTGTCGAGGATCGTCTCGTGGAATTCGCTATGCAGATCGCGCGGAAAGTAGTTGGAGATATTGCGGAGGAAAAACGCGACATCGCTGTCCGTCTGGCAAACGAAGCGATCAAGCTGGCGATCGACAAAACCCGACTTGTTCTGTTCGTCAGTCCCATTGATTATCAAACGTTGAAGGAAGCCAAAGCGGATCTGCAAGCCGTTTCGGAAGGAATCAAGGAGATTGAAATCGAGATAAACCACCGTCTTCAGCCGGGGAGTGTGATTCTGGAAACAGTCGGCGGATCCATTGATGCGACGATTTCGACTATGCTGGATGAAGTGCATCGAGCGATTCTGCCCAATCATGAAGTGAAAGAAACATGACAATGATGGCTTCAATCACTTCACCACCGGTGGAATCGGTTTTTCAGACGCATTTGAGTCGCTTGGAGAGTGCACTGCCGATGGTTCCGCGCGGCAGAATCACGAGAGTCATCGGTTTGGTGATGGAATCGAGCGGTCCGGAAACTTCAGTCGGCGAGATTTGCGAGATTATCGATCGCTCTGGACATCATTGCGGCCTTGCCGAAGTCGTTGGTTTTCGGGATCATGCGGTGGTCTTGATGCCGCTGGGAACGTTGGAAGGAATTCATCCCGGTAGTATCGTTCGCAGTTTGAGACGTCCCTTTCTCGTAGGAGTTGGGGAGTGCCTGCTGGGACGCGTGCTTGACGGTCTGGGGAATCCGATTGACGAAAAGGGTGGATTGGATTACGAGAAGCTGGCGCCCATTGTCGCTTCGCCGCCTCATCCGTTGAAACGAGAACGGATTACCGAGCCGCTAGAAGTAGGCATCCGCGCCATCGATGGATTGTTAACCTGCGGCAAAGGACAGCGTTTCGGAATTTTCGCCGGCTCCGGGGTCGGAAAGAGTATCCTAATGGGTATGGTGGCGCGAAATACCGTTGCCCAGGTTAATGTAATTGCCTTGATCGGCGAGCGGGGAAGAGAGGTGCGTGAATTTATCGAAGCGGACTTGGGTGCGGAGGGATTGACGCGGTCGGTTGTCGTTACTGTCACCAGTGATAAACCCGCCTTGATCCGTATCAAGGGCTCGATGCTCGCCACCGCCATTGCCGAGTATTTCCGCGATCAGGGAATGGATGTGATGCTGATGATGGACTCCGTCACTCGTATCGCCATGGCGCAGCGCGAGATCGGGCTGGCGGTCGGTGAACCGCCCACGACTCGCGGCTATACTCCCAGCGTCTTCGCCCTGCTTCCCAAGCTGCTGGAACGCTCCGGACGAGGGGACAAGGGATCAATCACCGCCCTCTACACGGTGCTGGTGGAAGGGGACGACATGAACGAACCGGTCGCGGATGCCGTACGCTCCATCCTTGACGGGCATATCGTGCTCTCAAGAAAACTGGCGAATGCCAATCATTATCCGGCAATTGACGTGCTGGCAAGCATCAGCCGGGTGATGAAAGATGTAGTCCCCGATCGCTTGAAGGAAGCGGTAAAGCGAATTTTAGCGGATCTGGCAGTTTATCGTGAGAATGAAGACCTGATCAATATCGGCGCTTACAAGCACGGTACAAATGAGAAAATCGACCGTTCAATCGCCAAGCTGCCGGAGATAAATGCGCTCTTGGTTCAGGGGATAGCTGAGAAAACATCACTTGAGGAATGTTGGCAGAAAGTCATTGAAGTCTCGAAATGAAGTCATTCTGAGCGAAATGAAGAATCCTTGTTTTTTTAAAAATTAGCTTAAATCTCGATTCGAAGATGTAACTGTTCATGGTAACAAGCAATGAAACGTTTTGAGTTTCGCTTGCAACGGGTAATGGACGCTCGGGAGAGCGAAAAAAAACAGCGCCAACGGGCGTTGGGGGACGCTCAGCGACAACTGGGGGAAGCGGAATTGGTCTTGAAGTCGCTGGAAACTGAATTGGCAAACAATAATACGGCGCAAAAGAAATTGACCAAGGGAACCGCCAAGATTTCTGATTTGCAAGTGTTAGATAAATGGAAAAATCATTTAATAAAACAGATTTCAGCACAGTCGGCTGAAGTGCGGCGTCATCAGAAGGCGGTGGAGAAACGACGTGAAGAATTGGTCGAGATCAGCCGCGAAAAGAAAGTATTGGAAAGGCTGAAAGAGAAAAAACAGGAAGAACATCAGAAGGAAATGATGACTTCGCAGCAGAATTTTCTTGATGAAGTTGGCGCCAGAAATCAGCAGAATCATTTATCATAGGATAGACCGATGAAAAGTTCCCGCGCATCGATGGTGATCATCTTTATAGTTTCATGGGTGATCTGTTTTATCGGTAATTACATGATTTTGAAATCCACTGCGCCTAAAGTGAAACCTGTCGAGGGGGAAGCTGAAGTCGTTCCTCAACCCCCGAAGACTATCGATGATCTACAGCTCACTTCAAGTCTTGTCCCGCTCTCGGAAAGGCAAGGTTTTGGCTTAATGGGAGAGGCAGGTGAAAAAGAGGAAGCCCAGTCAACGGAAAAAGTGAAGCAACAAGTCTCTGAAAGTGTCCGCGTAATAGTTGACAGCATGGTCGCGGTGAAGACCGATCCCTTGGCAAACCAGGTGACGGAATTGGACAAGGAGCTGAAAAATGCCCAGGATCAGGTAATTCAGTTGGAGGAATTGCTGGTGCTGGTTTCGGGGGAATCGGACAGCATTGATCAGGTGCAGGCGAAAAAGCTCTCCAAGATGCTGGAAGGGATGAAGCCAAAGCAGGCGGCGGTGATCCTGACTCGGCTTGAGAGTAAGACGAATGCAAAATTACTGCTCATGATGAACCAGAAAAACGCAGCTAAAATTTTATCCGAACTTCCGGAAGAAAATGCCGCAGCAATTGCCAAATACTTATCCGATGGTTTTGCTAAGAGTTCAATCTGATGGAACTGTCACTCAAACAATTCAATGTGGATCAAATGATCCCGCATCCGAGGCGGAGTAATCCCAATCCAACAAAGAACGGTAAAATCTCGTTCTTACGGACTGTTTCCGGAAAAACTCCCAACGCACCGGTGGCTTTTGTCAAGCGTGGTAAGGAAGTGCTGTTCCACAAGGTTCCCTTCGTTGACGAAACCGGCAATCCAATCCGTCTGGATACCAAGCGAATAGGGAGCCGCACTATCGTCCAGGTGAAGCCCGACAACTGGCCGTCGCCCAATGAAAAAAAGAACTCTATCAAAGGCGATTCCTCGCTCTGGAAAGAGCAGTGGTTGAGCCTGAACAAGAGTGTTGATCAGGCTATTCCCAATTTCAAACAACTCGCCAACATTCACCTTCGAGAAACTCGTGACTTGCGTCGCGGAATCCTGATGGGGAAGATCGATACTCCAGGCAGAAAATTGGGGAACAATAATAGTGGTAAGAAAGAAGACGAATCTTCTGCCTTTGCTGGATCGAACAGAACCGACGCCTTGGCGGAGCTGGTCGCCGCGGCGCGCTTGGTTGCCGGAAGAACTTGCCTTCCAGAACGGGCATCGGCTAAAAAACTACGTTCGGATGACTCCAAGATATTATTTCCTGTATCCTCCAAACCCTCCATTATGGAAAAGACCTCCCGCCAAGCGATTTTAGGAAACGCTTCGACACACCGAAAAGAGGGGGATAAAACATCGCTCCCCCTGGAGAAACCAATTAAAAAGTTCCAACCGCCAACTATGACAAAAGAGAATGTTTCCACTGTTAAAGGACAGAAACGAGATCATCAAGTCATAGAAAATCATGCAATTCCGGCAAAGACACCTAGAGTCAAATCCCAGGAAACTATAACTCGATCAGCGCCTTTACAAACCAATTCCAAACGATCTGTAATCAAAGTTCCTGAACAGATCGTAAAGCAACATTTGCCCGATGGGCAGACCGATCGGCAGGTCAAGATGATGATTCAAAACGGCTGGCGCATTCACACTCCTCGAAAGACTAAGAATAAATCGCTCGGTTATAAGCAGGAAAAGAGAGTTTCCCCTAAAATTCCGGTAAATCTCGAAACAAAGATAGCTGGAAACTCAAGCCGGAATTTGCCACCTACCGCATCGCCGGACGTTCTCTCGCCAGTGAATCCACGGAATCCCGCATCTTCCGTCACCGGTATGCAGGCAGTCGTGGCTGGGATTCAAAACCTGCAGGAAGTCTTGAGCAAAATCCGCGGTCGGGCGCAGTTGTTGACTCAGAATAGCCGGACAATCCTGCAGGTTCAGTTAAGACCGCAAAACCTGGGGATACTTTCAATTGAAATCAGGGAAAATGGGGGGAAATATGATATAACCGTAAAAGCTCAATCGCGGGAAGCGGTGCAGGCGATCGAAGCGCAGACCGAGCAAATACGTCAGCAATTGCACCAATCCGGAGTGGATATAATGAAATTTGAAGTGAGCGCCGATGATTCCCGCCTTATTAAACATCGGGGACATAGCGACGAGAAGAAACAGTCAGGAGATAAACCGTCGCCAAGTGATAAAACTACTCAGGAGGAGTCTATAAACTGGAGTGGTTTGCGTTTGAAGGGTTTGGCGCTCGGCACCAACACCGTGGATTTTATTGGGTAATACATTGAAGATAAATCCTTGGTGTCAGCCGAGGACGGCTGACACCACCATGCAGGCAGGGGGGATGCGGAGAAGTATCTGAACGGAAAATTAAATGGCTGACTTAAACCTGTCGCAGGCTGAAGCGGACGCACTCATCGCAATGGAGAAACACCGCGTGAACAACGAGCGCCACGACTTTCCAATGGGCGGTCAGTCGCTTATCGTGCCTTTGCAGTCGCCTGACCGTCGGGAACAATTCCTGCTCGATATCTACCGCGGCCGCATAGACTTAGCTAAGGTGAAATTCCAAAATCGCGCAAGGCAGGTTGTCGTCATCGTTCGGTTGGATCTTGCCGGACCGGCTCATCCCAACCCTGATGGAGAGGAAATCGCCTGCCCGCACCTGCATTTATACAGAGAAGGTTACGGCGACAAGTGGGCGATTCCCATTCCAGTAGATCGCTTCCCCAGGATCGGCGACCTATACGGGACATTGGAGGATTTTCTAACTTATTGCAATGTCACCCAATCTCCGTTTATTGAGAGAGGATTGTTCACATGATAGGAGAATTTCAGCGCTTACTGGATAACTACCTAGTTTGGCTCAAGGACAAGACCCAGCTTCGCCAAATAGACGATTGGGTCGAAATCACAACGCCGTTCATAGACCATCACAACGACTATGTCCAGATTTACGCGCGTAACTCGGACGGTGGATACATCCTCACTGACGATGGATATACCATCAACGACCTTGAACAATCAGGCTGCAAACTGACCAGTCCGAAGCGACAAGACCTGTTGAAGATGACGTTGAACGGGTTCGGAGTGCAGTTGGTGGAAAACCGATTGGAGGTACGCGCATCGGGGAACAACTTCGCCTTCCGCAAGCATAATCTGGTGCAAGCCATGCTCGCGGTCAATGATATGTTCTACTTGGCAGTCCCGATGGTTGCAAGCTTGTTTTATGAAGATGTTGTCGCCTGGCTTGACGTCCAAGAAATCCGTTATACTCCGCGTGTGAAATTCACCGGGCAAAGCGGCTATGACCATTTGTTCGATTTTGTCATTCCAAAATCTCATCAGCAGCCAGAGCGCATTCTTCATACCATCAACCGTCCCAACCGGGAAACGGCTCAAGCACTGGCTTTCTCTTGGATTGATACCAAGGAGGTGCGTGCTACAGATTCTAAAGCCTATGCTATATTGAACGACTCCGAACAGACCGTCTCGCCTTCGGTAATTGATGCATTAAGAAGTTATGATGTAAAGACTGTGGTATGGAGTCAGCGTGATCAGATTGTGCAGGAATTGGCTGTATAATGAACCGCGTTTCCATAAAACCAGATCTTCTTCTCTGGGCGTATGAACGAGCGAGTCTGAACCCAGGCGCTCTTGAGGTGCGGTTCCCAAAACTTGAGGAATGGCTGAGCGGCGCACTCCAGCCGACCTTGCGGCAACTTGAGGCTTTCGCCCATGCAGTGCATGTCCCCATCGGCTATCTATTCCTTCCCGCGCCGCCTGAGGAGAAGGTTCCGATTCCCGACTTCAGGACAATGCGAGATCGCCCGCTTCCCCGACCCAGCCCGAATCTGCTGGATACGATCTACCTTTGCCAGCAGCGGCAGGATTGGTTCCGCGATTATGCACGCATGCATAAAATGGCGCCGGTTGCCTTTATCGGCAGCGTCAGTGTCCGAAACAATCCGGTCACAGCGGCGGATTCTATGCGGGGCGAACTTGGCCTTTCTGTTGCAGACAGACAGAAACTCGACACATGGACGGAGGCGTTGCGGCAACTGATCGCCAAAGCTGAGGAAATCGGCGTTTTGGTAATGGGGAGTTCCATTGTCGGCAGCAATCCCTATCGGTCGCTCGATGTGGAGGAGTTTCGCGGCTTTGCGCTAACTGAAGACTTGGCGCCGCTGATATTTACAAACGCCGCTGACAGTAAGTCGGCGCAGATGTTCACGCTCGCGCATGAACTGGCTCATTTATGGTTGGGCGAGAGCGGGCTTTCAAATCCCGAAGCTGGCATCCTTCCCGATCAAGAAGTCGAGCGTTGGTGCAATGCCGTAGCCGCTGAAGTGTTGGCTCCCATCACCGATGTGCGACGCGAGTTTAGGTCGAGCGCCGTGATTACCGATGAGATACAAAGGATGGCACGGATTTTCAAAGTTAGTTCGCTGGTGGTGCTGCGGCGATTATTCGATGCGGGATTTATAAATCAAAATGAACTTTGGAGGACTTACGAAGAGGAGTTGGAGCGCATCAGGTCGCTAGATCGCAGGAGAAGCAGCGGCGGCGACTTCTACCGCACACTTCGTACGCGCACTGGCAAGCGTTTTGCGAGAGCGGTCATCGCAAGCGCTTTGGAAGGACAGACACTATTCAAAGATGCCTTTCGCATGTTGGGCGTGCGAAAAACCGCCACATTTTACGAAGCGGCGCGCGAGTTCGGAGTGATGTGATGACGACCTATCTGCTTGATGCGAATGTCTTTATCCAAGCCAAAAATCTCCACTACGGGCTGGATTTCTGCCCTGCATTTTGGGATTGGCTCATTGAGAATAATGCCTCCGGTCGCGTCTTCAGCATTGACAAGGCGCGGTTCATCTTGGAACCAACAAAGATGGCGATATGACTGATCTCCGAATCAACGAATCCAACGTTGAGTACGCCACCCTCGACTGGTTAAGAAGCCTCGGCAGGTTGAACTCTAAACTAACTAATTTCACTAATCAGGCAAGATTTTCCAAGTAGAAATAAAAACGATGCATTGAAAAATAAGTACTTAGGACGGCATACGTTTTGCAAAACTTAAAGCGATCGGTTCAAAATAGTTAACCGACCGGCATAACCAGGAAAGGAGGTATACTAAATGACGGATTTTCAATCCATCAGCGAACTTCTCGGGAAATCGTCAACCAATTACGGCTCGGTGACTCCATCTGGAGAACTGGGGAAGGATGAATTCCTCAAATTGCTCATCACCCAGCTCAACTACCAGGATCCGATGAATCCAATGGAAGCATCGGAATTCTCCGCCCAATTGGCACAATTTACCTCGGTTGAACAATTAAGCAATCTGACACAGATTTCCGAAGAGGGTCTTCAGGCGGATCTGTTGTTAGCACAATCAATCAACAACACCTTGTCATCGACTCTCATCGGCAAGGACATCAAAGCAACGATCAGTTCCATCAATCTGGTTGATGGTGAAGCTCCAGCAATCGCTTATGAGTTGGATTCCTCAGAGAAAGAGGTCACCATGACGATCCGTAACTCGAGTGGGACTATTGTCCGTACTCTGACAGTTGAGCATCCCTCAGCCGGGACTGGAGAGATTGGATGGAACGGTTGTGGTGAGGATGGAATTCGCCTTCCTGACGGTAGTTACACTATTGAAGTTAAAGTAAAAGATTATTCCGATCAGGTCAGTAAATTACCAGCGTATTTGATTGGTCCGGTCGAAGCTGTTCGGTACGATGGCAGCGGCGCGGTGCTGATTGTGAATGGTCAGATCATCAACTTCAGCAGTGTGGTCGAAATTCGTGAACCCGAAGGGGAAAGTGGAATTTTATCCCATCTGGGTATCGGTAACCTTTAACTGAAGTGAGGAAGAAAAATGGATTGGGATCTAGACCGGATCCAATCTCTCGGTGTTTCCCCTTTACCGTCTCCATCAAGGCAGACAGAAGTTCCAGCAAAACCGGACGAGTCGTTTGCTGAGACGTTGCAGAAAGTCGCAAAGGAGCAGCGAAAGTTGAATGTGACTTTTTCGGCTCATGCGAGCAAGCGTCTGATGCAGCGAGGGATTACACTAGACAGGGTGGATTTGGAAAAGATCGACGCCGCCTTTGATAAAGCAGCGGAAAAAGGCGCGAAAGAATCACTGTTTATTCTAAAAGACCTGGCTTTATTGGTCAGTGTGGAAAATCGAACCGTGATCACCGCTCTTCATGGTGATAACGCGAAAGACAATGTATTTACCGAAATCGACAGCGCGGTAATGCTCTAAATCGGATCGATCGTGGAACAACGTAGCGTAAGCCTCCGTGCTTGCGTACTGAGCTGGACCTCTTTTGAGGAGGCTCGAGTCGTACTGACCGATAGAGGTACGACGCCTGACACGTGGAATCCTGCGAGCGCAGCCGTGCACACCTTTAAACGCAGGAGATACTAACAATGCGGTCATTACAATCAGGAGTTTCTGGACTCCTTAATCACCAGTACCAGATGGAAGTGATTGGCAACAACATCGCCAATTTGAGCACCATTGGTTTCAAGAAATCCAGAATTACATTTGCCGACGCCATCTCGCAAACCCTTTTCAGCGGCTCTGCTCCGCGGAATATGTATGGCGGGAGGAATCCGATACAATTCGGATTGGGAATGCAGATTCAAAGTGTCGACAGGAATTTCAGCCAGGGCACTTTGGAAGCGACCGGCTTTGCTACCGATCTCGCCATATCAGGCGCAGGCTTCTTTACCTTGCGGGATGGTGAGAAAACATATTACACCCGTGCGGGAAATTTTTCCCTTGACGCCAACGGGAATCTCATCGCCGCCGGAGGTGCGGGCATCGTTCAAGGACAATTAGCGGATGACGCCGGCATGATCCAGAGTGGAGCTGCGATTGAGGACATCGTTCTTCCCTTGAATCGTAAAATCCCGGCAAAGTCCACCTCCGGGATCGATTTTTATTGCAATCTCGATTCCAGTGCCACCAACTCCACCGCCTCTTTGACCACTGCCGGCGATTCGGGAGCCACTTTCGTTTCCGGCATCGCCAACAACGGTATAGGCGGAACACATTCCATCTCCATCCAAGGCACGACCAATGCCGTACGATCCAGCGGTGATAGTGTTGCAAATGTCGGTGATTATGACTCTCTGCTCGCGGCGAGCGGAGTCACCGACGTTTCAGGATTTACGGTCACAATCGACGCCGGAACGGAGCGTGAAGCTGTTTATGAAATCACCGGTATTACCGCAGACAGCACTGTCGGCGATCTGTTGAACGCTTTGAACGCCCAGGTGAACGGCGCCGCCTTCACCCTCGAGAATGGTGTGATTCATGTCGAACGAAATTTTGCCGGTGATAATGCTCAATACAACATCACCCTGGCTGATGGGACTGGCAACCTGGTCACTTCACTCTTCGGCGCAGCTTCCTTCATCACCAGCGGCGGTTTGAATTCCGACTTGGTCGCAATTGATACTTTCACCGACGCTCATACCGGTGCAACTATCACTACCACCCTGCAGCTCGTCACTGACAGCGCAACTGGAATTGTGAACGAGCTTAGAGGTTTGGGAGGTGGGGGAGTTTCCATCATCGCCAACGACGGATTTCAACTCACCGGAACAAATCCACTCCAGATCTCCACGGCTGACACTTCTCACGCCACTTCGATTCTCGTCTATGACAATCTGGGCAATTCCCACACGCTAACGATGACTTTTTACAAGGCAGCGGGGGAAAACGAATGGGCATGGGAGGTTGAAGCTCCTGAACCGGCATCGATGGTTCGCGGCAATACCGGCACGGTGACATTCAACGAGAATGGTTCCTTAGCCAGTTTCAATTTCAATGGTACAGCGACTGAACTCCGTATCAATCCCGGCGTCGGGACGGATGACATCGTCATCTCTTTCAACGCTGGTACTGTCGACTCCTTCGATGGCATCACCCAGACCAATTCCCCCTTCACTACCTCCGCCATCCATCAAAACGGTTATGGAATGGGGATCTTGGAGAACATCCAGATCGATGAAGAGGGGAGAATCATCGGCAACTATTCCAACAACATGGATCAAACATTGGCGGTAATCAGTCTTGCCGATTTCAGGAATCCGGAAGGATTGGCGGCAGTCGGGGCGAATCGTTGGGAATCCACTGCTGCCGCTGGTGATCCGATTTACGGGAGAGCGAAATCAAACTTCGACAGTTCCATTCAATCGGGCTACCTGGAGCTTTCCAACGTCGATCTGGTGAAAGAGTTCTCGGACATGATTACAGCACAACGGGCGTTTCAAGCCAATGCCAGGGTGATCACGGTCACCGATCAGTTCCTGGCGGAAGGCGCGCAATTGAAGCGTTAATCCCGTTTAAGCGCTGATTTTATTTAGTCTTAAGAGCCGCTGCGGAGGCAGATTACTCCGCAGCGGCTTGAGGAGTTATTATGATCAAGGTAACGCGTCTCGATGAACGCGAGTTGATTGTGAACAGCGATATGATTGAATTTGTCGAATCGACTCCGGACACCATCCTGACACTCACCGATGGGAAAAAAGTGATTGTTCAGGAGACTCCGGATGAAATCGTGGAATTGATTATCGCTTTCCGTAATCGGGTTATGTCGCCTCAGAACGCTGGTCATAGCACTACTGGCACGGAGAATTGAGATGGACATCGCCACCTTGATCGGCATCATAGTGAGCGCTGCTCTTATCCTGATCTCTATTTTAACCGGTTCTGGCGTAACATTCTTTTTTAACCTCCCTTCCGCTCTGATTGTGGTTGGGGGAACACTTGGTTCGACACTTGTCAGTTATCCACTGGCAGAAGTCCTCGCGGTAATAAATGTGGCAAGGAATGCCTTTCTGCATCGTTCACAGTCGTCCGGCGAGACAATCGAAATGCTGGTGCGAGTCGCTGAGAAGGCTAGAAGAGAGGGTATCCTGGCGATTGAACGAGAACTTGACGATCTCAATGACAACTTTATGAAAATGGGGGTTCAATATGCGGTTGACGGCACAGAACCGGAAACAATACGCGCCATTCTGGAATCAGAACTTGGAGGGATGGAAGACCGTCACACCCTGGGGAAAAAGATATTTGAAACGATGGGTTATTATGCGCCCGCATTTGGTATGCTGGGTACGCTGATTGGATTGATCCAGATGCTTGCCTCGATGGATGATCCGTCCAAGATCGGCGCGGGAATGGCGGTTGCACTCGTCACCACGCTCTATGGATCGTTGCTGGCGAATATTGTCTTCCTGCCTCTAGCGGAAAAATTATCCTACCGTTCCAGAGAGGAAGCGCGACGGAAAGAACTCATCATCGAAGGAATTCTCTCCATTCAATCAGGAGATAATCCACGTATCGTGCGGGAGAAATTGCTGACGTATCTGCCGCCGAAGGAACGAGTAACCGGTGAAGGAGTCCGATAAACAGGTATAATCGTAGATAAACATGAGAAAAAAGAAACAGGAATGTCCGCCGCCAGGAGCGCCTGGTTGGGTGGTGACTTATGGGGACATGATGTCTTTGATTCTCACCTTCTTTATACTGCTAATCTCCTTTTCGACTATTGAACAAGTCAAATTCAAAGCAGCGATCAGCAGTATTCAGGAGGGAATGGGATTTTTCCCCGAAAATGCCAGCCTGTTTATGCGCATCAAGACTGACGCTTTTCCCCAAAGTACCGCACAGCAAGAAGCGGCAATGGTCGTTTCCGAAATCATCGAAACTTTGAAAGAAACGGAATCATTGGGAGAAATCGAATTGTACAACACGCCGGAAAGAATTCGACTAGTGATCTCCGATCCCCTGCCTTTCGAGAGTGGAAAAGCGGAATTGCGTCCACAATTCAAACAGGTGTTGAATGAAGTGGCGCGCATCATTCGTCCGACGGCATTTACGGAAGTGCGGGTTGAAGGACATACGGATAATGTTCCCATCAACACTTATCTTTATCCCAGCAATTGGGAATTAAGTGCAGCACGGGCGTTGGCGGCGACTAAATACCTAGCGTTTGTCGGTGGATTGGATCCTGCGCACTTAAGCGCGGTCGGATATGGAGAATATCGTCCGCGAGCGACCAATGACACAGCGGAGGGGCGCGGGAAAAACCGACGTGTCGAAATCTTCCTTGAGCGTAGTCCCGAGTCTTATGGTTATGGTTTTCCGGAGTTAATCAAATGAACGAAATGCCTGCAGGCGCAGAGGGGATTGAGGTCTCCCCAGATGCTCAGAAAATCACCAGAGGTGGCGGCACTAAAACAGCCATTATCGCGATGGTCGCAGTTTTAGTTCTGGCGTTTCAAATTGTCAGCTCACATCTCATCGTAAAAATGGTTTTTTTCGGTAAACCTCATGTCAAAGCGAAGCAAACCGAGAGAGTGGTAAAGCCCAAGCCGCCAGGCGAAATGTTTCTAATGGAGTCCATACTGATCAATCCGGTCGCTTCCAGAGGTTCAAAACACTTGTTGGTGGAATTAAGTTTTGAGGTGAGCAGTCCGAAGGTAATCGACGAAATGCAAAAATTAAGTCCAATTTTGCGCGACAATATCATCACCCTGCTCTCGTCTCAATCACTCGAGGTGCTGACCAACATCATGATGCGGGAAAAAATCCGTGAAAAAATCAAGGAAGTAGCAAATTTCTACCTGACAACAGGTACGGTCGAGAAAGTCTATTTTAACCGGTATGTATTTCCCTAGAGACTGAAAGTATCAAATGAATCGCATTTTATCTCAAGATGAGATCGACGCCCTTCTGTCCAGCGTATCGAAGGGTAAAACATACGAAGAGGTCGAACAGGAAGAAATAAAGTCGATCGCCGTCTATGACTTCAAGCATCCTGACCGAATCAGCAAGGAACAGATTCGGACTATGCGGACAATTCACGAAAATTTCGCACGTTTGCTGGCTACGTATCTCTCGACCAATCTGCGGGCTTTGGTCGATGTGAATGTCATTTCCATCGACCAGGTCACCTATTCCGAATACACCATGTCGTTATCGATGCCATCCAGTCTTTACCTTTTAAAAATGGAAGACTTGGAAGGCAAAGCGGTGGTGGAAATCAGCCCGCAATTTCTTCTCTTTGTCGTTGATCGGCTTTTGGGGGGCACCGGCGAGACAGAGATCGAAATACGTGAAATTACTCTGATTGAACAAAATATCGTGCAGAAAATGATCAACGCGTTGATTAATATGTTAAACGAGGTATGGAACCAGATTTATCCTCTGAACGCCAAATTTGATTCTTTTGAAACAGACCCGCAATTTGTTCAGATTGCCCGTTCAAGTGAAACCATCGCGATAGTCTTTTTCGAAATAAAGGTGCGCGGGGCTGTATTTCCCATGAACATTGGACTGCCGTATTTTGTGCTGGAACCGATTCTTCAAAAACTCTCCTCGCAAACTTTTTTCGTGAGTGTCAAAAAGAAAACCGACCCGGAGCGAAAAATGCTGGAGAAGCGAATTCAGGCGACCCGTCTTGAAGTGAAGAGTATCTTTGCTGAGACTGTTCTTTCCGTTCGTGAGTTCTTGAATTTGAAAAAAGGGGATCTGATCCAGTTGGATAAACCCCTTGATGATGAAATTCAGGTTTGTTTTGGGGATCGCTTAAAATACTTTGGTGTGCCTGGAAAGAGTGGGCGGAGACTGGCGATTCGTCTCACCCGTCCGGTGGAATTCCAGGAACGATTGGCATTTGACAAGTGAGGACTTCCATGGAGAGGCAATCGATCTATATACAGGTTGAGCAAATCGGCATTTCCGTCATGCATGATGTGTTTGCTCCGATTCTCAATCGTGATGTAACCATCAAAGTAAAAGCGGTGGAAGAGGCAGAATTAGCTCGTTTGAAGGGAGCCATCTCCGAATCGCCGGTGGTCATCGAAACTTCGCTTGATGGTTTTCTCCGCGGAACGATCTACTATATCTGTAGTCAGCGTTTTGCCGCCGCCATCACGGATATGATGGTCATGGGGGATGGGACGGCGGCTTTCAATGAGCAGGAATCCCTTGACGGCATTGCGGAGGCTTTCAACCAGATAAACGGCGCTCTTTCCTCTTTTTGGGGCGAGGAGTTTAAAACTCAGATTCGTCCTGGTGGTGCGGAAGCCAAGCTGGTCAGATGGGATGAATTCAAGTTGCCGTTAAACGAGAAGATTCTGGTTGAATATGAAATATCGATTGCCGATTGGGGAGAGACGCAATTCTTTAAGTTGGTTCCACGCCAGATCATGGAGACACTTACCCAGATTCCCGAACTGGATACTAAAGCGGCAGCACAAGAGGAGAAAATTCAACCCGCCGTAAAAGGTGAGAAGCGTGACCTGAAAGGCGCGGAGAAAACAATACGTCCCGCGGAATTTGCTGCTTTTGAAGATGTTGGAGAACGACTTCCCGCCCGCGAGGAACCGAAAAATCTCGATCTCCTCCTCGACATCTCTCTTCCCGTCACCATTGAACTGGGAAGAACAACCATGCTGATAAGCGACGTGCTGGAGTTGGGACCGGGCTCGGTGATTGAGTTGCAAAAATTATCCGGGGAACCGGTTGATCTCTATATAAATGATAAAAAATTTGCCCTGGGCGAGGTAGTAGTCATCGATGAAAACTTTGGTATCCGGATCACTGAATTATTGAATGCTGAAGAACGTTTGAAAGCGCTTAAATGAACCTTAATGACAATCGTTTCCTTAGGTGCTGTAGTCTTGGAGTCGGGTGGATTTTTCTTCTCCCGACTTTCGTATACGCTCAGGGATCGGAAAGACTTTCGGAGAGTATGGGGGCAGTGATTGTTCGGACTCTGGGCGCTCTGTTATTCGTTCTCGCTCTACTATTTCTCTTCGTCTATCTGCTGAAAAAATTCTCACCTAAGCTGCTCAGTTTTCGTCTCAATCCATCTCGCGATAAAGGGGAAATTGAAATTATAGAATCAAAAATGCTCGCTCCCAAACGGTTTGTCTATTGGCTGCGACTTGGGGAGCGTGACTTCCTGATCGGTTCCTCCGAGCAGGGATTGTCATCATTAGGACAGTGGAAGAATGTTTCCTCGAGAGCAGATGCGGATTCTTCGATTCATTCAGAATGACACAAGTGATGACTAAGTAAGGTAGTGTTAATTCCATGCTGACAGGCAAATCGACAGACGATCCAAGACGTGACAATATGGAAGACAGACATCCCAAGGAGGATGACTTTTTCGACCGTATTTCGTCTTTTTCAGAAGATAATAGTGAGACATCCGGTCTGACTGAAGTCGAAGAAAGCGGGCGTAACTATTGTCAGGTGCAGCTCTCTAAGGACGCTACAAAAGCTTATATAACCGTCCATGCGCCCAGAAATGAAGCGATTTCCATCGATCTTGTTCTCCGCGCTTTGGCGCGGGAAAAAGTCAAACTTGGCATTCGCAAGGAGACGTTGGAGCATCTGATTTCAGATCGAGGGATTCGCGACAAACCGGTGCTTATTGCGACAGGCAAGAGCGCCCAGCCGGGGGATGACGCTGAGATCAAGTATTTTTTTGATGCCGAGCCGAAACCGCGTGTTCACATAAATGAGAGTGGGGCAGTTGATTATCGGGAAACAGGCATTATTCAATCGGTTAAACAGGGACAAGTTCTCGCGGTTAAAACACCTCCCACCGCCGGAGTGGATGGAATTACAGTTACTGGGGTGACAATTCCCAGCAAGCCGGGAAAAGACATTCTTCTCAAATCGGGGGAAAACACGAATTTCACCGATTCAACACAACTACGTCTGGTCGCCTCGAAAAATGGAAGCGTCCGTGGTCTCCCCAATGGCGAGGTGGAAGTCACCGAAACATTTGAAGTAAATGGCGATGTAGATATGAAATGTGGTAATATCTACTTTGAAGGGCATGTTTTAATAAAGGGTGATGTTCGCGCCGGATTTCGTGTAGTGGCGACAAAAGATATTGAAATCAAGGGCGTAGTGGAGGATGCCGAAATCCAATCTGGTGGAAATGTGATGATTCGTAGGGGTATGGTTGGATCGGGGCGGGGAATAATCCAAGCGATGGGTGATGTTTATGTCAAATTTGTGGAAAATCAGAAAATCCGTTGCAACGGCGATGTGCATGTGGCGGAAGCGGTTTTATTTGGCGATATCGCCTGCGGCGGATCAGTAACCGTGCGCCACGGTCGCGGTGTGATCATCGGTGGAAGGATTTGTGCCGGAAAGGGAATCGATGTCAGAATTCTGGGAAATATTCATTACACTCCGACAACAGTCTGGGCAAGTTATCAACCACAGATCGATGATTTATTGGAACGGTTCCAGAAAGCCTTGGCTAAAGAAAGTAATACTCGTGAAAAAATTCAGGAAGCAATCAATAAACTGGTGCAACAGAAGATGTCGGGCGATTCTTACCGTGTATCAGGCGAAAAACAATTAGAAGAACTCTATAGAAATGTACAAAATATAAATAAATGGACGACTACGATCAAGAAGGTTTATTCAGATATGTTTGATCATCGAGTTCTAAGTTTTAAAGACGGCTTGATACGTGTTAGCCGAAAAGCCTTTCCCGGTGTTACGATGAGAATCGGGGACGCCAAGAAGAAATTGGATGAAGAGCTTAGCACGGGAATTTACATATACATAAATGGGAAAATCGAGAAATCAGGTAAATTGCGGGCGATTTAATTGTCAGGAGGCGGTACGAAAGGGAAAAGGAATGTAAAGCTAATTCTCCTCACGCTATTTATAATCGTGCTTGGAGTACTGTTTTCCGAAATGACCTTCGCACAGGCTCCGGTACTTCCCAAGATCACTCTTGGTGTCGATCGAGCCACAAGTGCGGAAGATTTTGCCGTCACGATCCAGGTAGTGCTTCTTCTCACGGTTCTCGCGCTGGCTCCATCCTTGTTGATCATGATGACAAGTTTTATCCGGATTGTCATCGCCTTTCATTTTCTCCGTCAGGCTCTCGGAACTCAATCCCTACCTCCGAATCAGATTATCGTCGGTTTGGCGCTGTTTCTTACCATGTTCATCATGGCGCCGGTCTTTTCCGAAATCTATGAGAAAGCCTGGAAACCTTACGCTGCCCAGGAAATTGTGCTTAGCGAAGCCTGGGCGATCGGTCAGAAACCGCTGCGCAATTTCATGCTCGCTCACACTCGGGAGAAAGACCTGCAGGTTTTCGTGAAGATGGCTGACATGGAACAGCCCCAATCCCCTGAAGACCTGCCGATGAGAATCGTTATCCCCGCTTTTATCATCAGTGAATTGCGGGTGGGATTTCAAATGGGATTCCTGATTTATATGCCTTTGTTGATTATCGATATGGTGGTGGCGGCAGTCTTGATGTCGATGGGTATGATGATGCTGCCGCCGGTCATGATCAGTATGCCTTTTAAACTCCTTCTGTTTATCCTCGTCGATGGATGGTATCTAATCGTGCAATCATTGGTGGATAGTTTCCGATGACTCCCGAATTTGCTGTCAATGTGATCCAAGAGACGCTGTTTACCGCCTTGATCCTGGCGGCGCCAATGCTGATCGCCGGATTGGCTGTCGGATTGGTTATCAGCATCCTGCAATCGGTCACCCAAATCCAGGAAATGACTTTGACATTTATCCCTAAAATCCTCGCTGTGGTACTGGTGATGATTTTAATGTTACCCTGGATGTTAAACACAATACTGAAATATACCCATACTATTTATGGGTATATCGGTCAGATGTCCCATTAAGGCGTATTATGGAATCAAAAGATTCTTCGATGCACATCCTGGTCATCGATGATGAGAAATACATTCGCGAAATGCTGTCCGATGCGCTGTCCTTCCAGAATTATAAGGTTCAAACTGCAGAAGATGGTTTAAAGGGATTGAAACTTTTTAAAAGACAGGGGAATTTTGGTGTAGTTCTCACCGATCTTTTAATGCCCCAGATGAATGGGATGGATTTTCTCGAACACGCCAAGAAAATCGATCCTTATGTCGAGGTAATTCTTCTCACCGGATTCGGCACCAACGAGACCGTCATTGATGCTTTGAAGAAAGGCGCATTTGATTATCTCCAGAAACCTACCAATATCGATGAATTATTCCTTACTGTGCGACGCGCGATTGAACGACGACGATTGTATGAGGAAAACCGTCAGTACCAGGCGAATCTTGAGCGACTGGTCAAAGAACTTGAGCATCAAAACAAGGAACTGGAGAACACATTACGGAAGCTGAGTGAAACCCAGTCGCAGTTGGTGCAATCCGAGAAACTTGCCTCTCTCGGGCAGCTTGCCGCGGGAGTCGCACATGAAATCAACAATCCAGTGGGATTCGTCTTATCGAATCTCAATTCCATGAAGAAATTCATGGGACGGATTCATAAAGTCCTGGATTTTATTCACACCGAGGTGATGGAGAAGTCGGGTGCAGACTTGGGGAATCAAATAAAATCGATCTGGAATAGACAGAAGATCGAGATAATTCTGCCGGAAATAGCCAACATCATCGAGGAATCCATCGAAGGTTCCAATAGGGTGAAAACGATAGTTCAGGATTTGAAGAATTTCAGCAACCTGGATCGGGCGCAAATAACGTTGGCGGACATCCCCGCCGCGATTGAAAGCACCTTGAATATCGCACGCAACGCCATCAAATATAAAGCTGAAGTGATCAAGGAATTTGAAGATATCCCTCCGATCAAATGCAACCTGCAACAGATCAACCAGGTATTTCTGAATATTATTGTCAATGCCGGACAGGCGATCCATAAACCGGGGGGAAAAATTTATCTCCGAACAAGAAGAGAAGATGATCTGCACATCCGTGTTGAAATCGAAGACAATGGGATAGGAATCAAAAAGGAAAATCTGAATAAAATTTTTGATCCATTCTACACAACCAAAGAAGTGGGTTCCGGCACCGGTTTGGGGCTCACCATCAGCTATCGAATCATCAAGGAACATGGCGGGGAGATCTTGGTCGATTCGGAAGTCGGCAGAGGAACGAAGTTCTCACTTATTCTTCCGATCGAGGGCGTCCCGGAAGAAGGGGGAAATGAATAAATGTTTTAGGTGCTACTATGCAGTCCGTTAAATAGTCTGTCCGAGAATGTCCGGGAGTCACTCGAGGCGTCATTCCCGCGAAGGCGGGAATCCAGGTAGCTGTGTATTTATACAGAAATTTCAGTTATTATAGTAAAATCCAATAATCGCAATGTTTAATTATCAGATTTAATTATATACATTTAGTTTATCACATTGTCAAGACTACCTGGATTCCCGCCTTCGCGGGAATGACACCGCCAGCGCATTTTTCCATTCTCGGACAGCCTGTAAAGCAGGCATTTAACTATAGATGACTTTCACTTCAGTAGTTAGTATTTATTTTTCGTCAGCCGAAGACGACTGACAGAGCAATAATTGTTGGTATTCCCACAGATGGATGTCCTTAGCTATAACTTAGATAAAATTGAAATTTGGCTGTTGATGCTCTTTCGCATTACCAGCATGATAATGGTGATGCCATTCTTCGGCTACAGTAATTTTCCCATTCCGGTTCGAGTGGCGTTTGGATTCGCCCTGACTTCGCTTCTCTTTCCCCTCTATCAAGATGTTTCTTTGAACCTCGCGCCTGGGGTGATCAATTTCTTCGGAATTGTACTACATGAGATCATCATCGGCTTGGCGATCAGTATGGTGGGCAATTTTATTTTTTACGGGATACAGTTCGCCGGGCATGTCGCCGGATATACTATTGGATTTGGCATAATCAACGTGTTGGATCCGCAGTCGGAAACCCAGGCGCCGATCCTGGCGCAATTGTTGAATCTGTTCATTCTGACGCTCTTTTTAATCGCGGGAGGTCACCATTTTCTTCTCCTGGCAATCGATGAATCATTTGCCCGGATTCCCTTGGGAGGCGGAACCTTTTCTTCTCCCCTGGTGGAAGGATTTGCCCGGTTGAGTGCCGATATCTTCATCATTGGGATCAAAGTCGGGGCGCCGGTACTGGTCAGCATCCTTGTCATGGAATTTGCCCTTGGTGTGATAGCGAGAACAGTTCCCCAGATGAATGTCTGGTTGGTGGGTTTTCCCTTGAAGATCGGCGGCGGATTATTAACCCTCGCCCTTTCTTTGCCATTCATTGTCTATGTGTTCGGAAAAATATATGCCCAATGGCAGGGGAATTTTATCGACTTTATCCATACCGTAGCTGGGATGTAAATGGCGAAAGAGAATCGCGAGGGTCAGGAAAAGACCGAAAAACCGACTACTCGACGTAAAAATAAATCACGCAAGGAAGGAAGCGTTGCCCGAAGTCAGGATTTGAACAGCGCAGTGGTGATGATTGCCGGATTTACCGGCTTGGTGCTTGCCGGAGGATGGATGTTCAATCGCATCATGAACCTGACGCGGGAAGTCTACCTCCATCTCGACGAATTCATGATCGACAATAGCACCATGCAGGGGCACCTTTCCAACGTCCTGAGCTGGCTAATAACCACCCTCACGCCGGTAATGTTGGTGATTATAATTACTGGCATCGCTATCAACCTGATTCAATTCGGTTTCCTGTGGACGACCAAGCCCCTCCAGCCAAAACTCAGTAAGCTTGATCCTACCAAAGGTTTAAAAAACATTTTTAACCAAAAATCGTTTGTTCGACTTCTCCAGAACATCGCCAAGCTGTTTTTCATCGGTTTTATCGCTTATTCCGTGGTTCGCAGTGAATGGCATAATTTTGTGCCGTTGATGGATTCTTCGGTTGGACAGATCTATCTCTTTCTTGTTCGGACTATTTTGAAAGTCGCTGTCTGGACGTTAAGCGCATTGCTGATCCTCGGCATCATCGACTTTGTCTATCAGAAATACAAATACCTCGAAGAGTTGAAGATGAGCAAACAGGAGGTGAAAGACGAGCACAAGATGATCGAAGGTGATCCCAAGGTAAAAGCGAGGATTCGCCAAACCCAGTTTCAGTTAGCCTTCAATGCGATGATCAAGCAGCTTCCCAAAGCGGATGTGGTGATCACCAATCCGATCCATGTAGCAGTCGCCTTGAATTATGAACCGGAAGAGATGAATGCACCGAAGGTGATCGGCAAAGGTTTACGCAAACTCGCCGAGCGGATAAAATCCATCGCCCGCGAAAACGATATTCCCATTGTCGAAAATCCGCCTCTGGCGCGAGGATTATATAACGCCTGCGATCTTGGGGATGAAATCCCCGGTCAATTCTACCAGGATGTAGCGGAAATCCTCTCCCGAATCTATCATCTCCAGAATGATTTAGCTTAAGTGTAAACACGACTTTGGCTTCCGGCACAAGTCTTGCTTTATTCCAAGAGATCAAATAGTTAATAAGGATTTGTTATGGCAGTAGCTCAAACCAAGTCCTACCTCACGACAGAACAGCAACTCGGTCGTGTACCCTGGCTTGATAATCTGACCAAACAGAGCGATGTTATTCTGGCGGTGGCTGTGGTCGGGATCGTGGTACTTATGGTTATCCCGATTCCCGCGCCTTTGTTGGATATTTTAATAGCCTCCAACATCACTTTCGCCCTGATTGTCCTAATGGTCGCTATGTATACCGATCGTTCTCTCGATTTCAGCGTTTTTCCCGGACTTCTTCTGATTTTAACCTTGTTTCGTCTGGGGATAAATGTCGCTTCGACACGTTTGATCCTTGGCGACGCTTATGGCGGGAAAATCATTCAAGCCTTCGGTACTTATGTCATCAAGGGCAATTATATCGTGGGAATCGTGATCTTTTTGATTTTAGTGGCGATCAATTTCATAGTGATTACAAAAGGTTCCGGAAGAATTGCCGAAGTCGCGGCGCGATTCACCTTGGACGCCATGCCCGGTAAGCAAATGGCGGTCGACGCCGATTTGAACAATGGCATCATCGACGAAACGGAAGCCCAGCAGCGACGTAATGATATCCGAAGAGAAGCGGATTTTTACGGTGCCATGGATGGCGCGGCGAAATTTGTCAGCGGGGATGCCAAAGCGGGAATTTTAATCACCTTCATCAATATCATCGGCGGATTGATTGTCGGTGTCGTTCAGATGGACATGCCCTTTGACCAGGCATTGAAAACCTATACCATGTTGACGATTGGCGATGGTTTGGTCAGTCAGATTCCAGCGTTGATCATCTCCGTTTCCGCCGGTATAATTGTCGCCCGGGCAGCGTCGGAGATGAATCTGGGACGGGAATTTACCGGACAGTTATTAGTCCGTCCGCGACCGGTCGCCATTACCGCTGGTGTTCTGGCGTTTTTTGCCATTATTCCCGGAATGCCCACTGTTCCCTTCCTACTCCTCGCCATGAGCACTGGCTTTATCGCTTTTCAAACTGCCCAATCGAAAAAAGCCTACGGTTTACATGATCTTGCCAAAGCGGCGGAAGGAAAGAAACTGAAGGAAGCCGATAAAATCGAAGATTATTTATATGTTGATCCGATGGAGCTGGAGATCGGCTATGCGCTGATTCCCCTTGTCGACAGCGAGAAGGAAGGCGATCTCTTGAGCCGTATCACCATGATCCGTAAACAGCAGGCGATTCAGATGGGGATCGTGATTCCTCCGGTTCGCATTCGTGACAATATCCAATTGAAGCCATCGGAATATGTAGTCAAGATTCGCGGTAATGAAGTCGCGCGTGGTGAATTGCGGATGGGGAATTATCTGGCGTTGAATCCGGGCACTGCATTCGAAGACATCGAAGGGATTCCGACTAAGGAGCCGACTTATGGTCTGCCGGCGCTGTGGATCACCGAACAGAACAAAGAAAAGGCAGAGAATGCCGGTTACACCGTTGTCGAACCAACCGCGGTGCTGGCGACCCATCTAGTTGAAGTGATCAAAGCCAATGCGCACAAGCTGCTTTCACGCAAAGATGTCAACAATCTGGTGGAGAACTTGAAGAGCGACAATCCGACGGTGGTTGAAGAGCTGATTCCGAATCTGATGACCATCGGCGGTGTGCACAAGGTATTACAAAAGTTGTTGAAGGAATCCATCCCGATTCGCGATCTTGGCGCAATTTTGGAAACATTGGCGGATTATGCTCCGCTGACCAAGGATACCGATATCCTTGTCGAATATGTCCGTTATGCGCTCTCGTCGGTGATTACACAGAAATTCCAGGATCCGGATGGAAAGATATATGCCTTGACTCTAGATCCGGAGATAGAACAGGTACTTTCGGATGCGGCGCAGCATTCTGGGCGTCCCGGGCAGTTTGGGATTGTCGATCTGCCGCCCAATATCATAAATTCGATCTATATCAGCCTCTCGAAACGAGTGGATGAAGTGACTGCGGCGGGAAGGCAACCGATTGTTGTCTGCTCGCCTACGATACGTCAGATTTTCCGACGTCTGATCGAGCCGGTGCTGCCGCAGCTTATCGTCTTGTCTTATGGCGAACTCTTAGTGAATGCCCAGGTCGAATCGCTGGGAGTGATCGAATTGATGAAGACGGCAAAGCAAGAGAAGAAATAGTAGTTCCTAAGTAGCACGGGCGTCACGCCCGTGTCATTGGTAAAATGCTAATGCTGCAAATCAGGCTGTCCGAGAATGGCGGGAAGTCATTTGAGATGTCATTCCCACTTTCGTGGGAATGACACCGGGCAGTGTTTCGCGAGTTTCGCACCCATTCTCGGACAACCTGAAATGGCGGTGTTATAAAGTGACTTTATCTAAATATATTAAAAAACGATTATTATGGTAATCAAAAAATATATCGCTGAGACCGTGAATGAGGCACTCATCCAGATCAAACAAGAACTGGGAGAGGATGCTGTGATCTTGAAAACCAGAAAGATCGCCAAGGGAGGAGTGTTGAACTTTTTAAGCAGGGAGATGATAGAAGTCACCGCCTCCACCCCGGATCATCATCCCCTGCAGCAAAAACAAACGACCTTCGACAATCAGATGCGGGAAACCCTCGCTCGAGCATCGAAAACCCGCCTCCGCCCAGAGAGTTCGCAAACAGATGGAGCGCCTTCACCAACAAGGTCTCAGGGTGATGGGCGGTCTGGTGCATTGCGAGAGTCGCCCCACCTGCGAACACCGGATTCTCACCCCGAATCCACGCAGGTAAACGAGAATCTGAAACAATTAAATCTTGAGCAATTGGATCGGATGCAGGAAGAAATCACGGAATTGCATGAAACTGTGAGCGAATTGGCATCGCAGATCAAATTTCAAGCCATGACGAATTTACCGGAATCGTTACATGGCTGGTGGAGGGATCTGGTCGAGAGTGGAGTCGGTGAGAGAACCGCCATGGAGCTGACTCAGCAAATATGCACGGAATTGGATGTAGCAGAGTTGACCGATCATCCATTGGTCGAAAGCAAGCTGCTCGAAATAATTACAAGACGTCTGAAAGTCGGTCAGGTTTTTGAACCGCCGGTCTCCATCGCGGTGATTGGTCCTACGGGAGTGGGGAAGACCACAACCCTGGCGAAACTCGCCACCAACCGTAAAATCTTCGGTGGATATAAAGTTGCCCTGATTTCCACCGATACTTATCGTATCGCCGCGGTTGAGCAATTAAAAACATTCGCCTCAATTGCCGGATTGCCCTTGGAAGTAGTCTATCGTCCAGAAGATTTACCGCGAATATTCGAGATATTCCATGATAAGGATGTGATCTTGATCGATACCGCCGGACGGAGTCAGAATGATCTTGAGGCTTTGGATGAGCTGCGAGCCTTCATGGATGCCGGGAAACCGGATGAGGTGCTGCTCGCCGTCTCCGCCGGCACGCGTTTGGAAGATCAACGCGAGATAATACATCGATTTGGTGCCGTTCCAGCTACAAGCATCGTCATTACAAAGCTCGATGAAGTCGCCGCTGCCGGACATCTGCTTGATCTGTCCAGGATGATCCCGCGTGAATGGATCTTTTTAACCACAGGACAGAATGTTCCGGATGATATTATTCCGGCAGAACCGCTGATGCTGGCTGAGATGATTCTGAACCGAAAAAATTTCGAGAGAATCCAGCGGGAGCATTTCATACCGCTGGATTGAATTCTCCGTACATTGTTCTGTCAGCCGGGGACGGCTGACACCACTTAATCAATTCATTTATTTTAACTACACTTAACCGA